>JAEYTN010000027.1 GCA_023433985.1 Pseudomonadota bacterium
CGTCATGGCCGCCCTGAATGAAGACGACTACATCGCCTCGAACCATCGGGGCCATTCGCACCTGATCGCCAAGGGCGGCGACATCGACAAGATGTCGGCCGAGCTGATGTTCAAGGAGACCGGCTACAACAAGGGCTTCGGCGGCTCGATGCACATTACCGATGCCTCGCGGGGCATCCTGGGTATGAATGGCATCATTGGGCCGCAATACCTGTTCGCGGCAGGTGCGGCCTACTCGGCCAAGGTCCGCGGCACCAAGCAGGTGGCGGTCGCCTTCGGCGGCGACGGTTCGGTGAATAACGGCTGGTATTACTCGGGGCTGCGCAACGCAGCGCTCTACAAGCTGCCGATGATCGCCGTGATCGAGAACAACGGCTACCAGATGTCGATGCCGCAGCAGCGCACGAACTCGCTGATCAACCTGCACAATTTCGGCGCCGGGCTCGAAATCCCGCACGAAGCGGTCAACGGCATGGACGTGATGGCGGTCTACGCCGTCGCCCAGCGTGCCGTGGAACGCGCCCGTGCGGGTGAAGGCCCGACGCTGATCGAAACAAAGACCTACCGCTACTACGACCATGCTGGTCTCGCGGGCGCCAAGCCCGGCGTGCTCGGCGCATTCGGCCTGCCCTACCGCTCGGACAGCGAAGTCCGCGCCTGGATCGCCGAAGACCCGATCCCGAAGCTCCGCCGCCAACTGATCGACAACGGCATCATCGACGCTGCCGAGGCCGATGCCACCGAGGCGGAGGTGAAGCAGCTCGTAGCCGCTTCGATCGACGCGGCCCGTGCCGCAGCGAGCCCGCTGCAGGACGCAGCACTCGGGCACGTGTTTGCCGACCAGTTGGTCAAGCCCAGTCAGTTCATCGCCTGACGGTAACAGAGGAGCACCGAAAAATGGCTGTGAAGCCTGGAAACTATGCGGTCCTCGAGGCCGTCCAGCATGAGATGCGGAATGACCCGCACCTGACCATGCTCTACGAGTACCAGCGGCCGATCGCCGTCAGCCCGATGGGCCAGGTCATCGACCTCTACAAGGAGTTCGGCGAGCCGCGCATCCCGGATTGGGGTCCGATCGACGAGGAATGGTTCGTCGGCGGCGCCGCGGGCATCGCCATGACCGGTGTACGCACCATTGCCCACGTGCCGTCCATGTGCACGCTGCGCTGCTTCGAGCTGGTGTTCAACCAGATCGGGAAGCTCAGGCACATGACCGGCGGGCAGGTCGGCATGCCGCTCGTCATCTGGCAGGACGCGGCGGGCCGCATGCCCGGCATGGCCGGCCAGCATGCGGACGCCGGCCAGGAGGCGCTCTATGCCTCGATCCCCGGAGTGAAGGTGGTGGTGCCGTCCAACCCCTATGATGCCAAGGGGCTGATGACGGCAGCGCTGCGCGATGCCGACCCGGTGGTGTTCTTCCACTACTCGGCGATCGACACCGTGCAGACCGACGTGCCGGACGAAATCTACGAGGTGAAGATCGGCGAAGCCGCCGTCCGTCAGGAAGGCAGCGACATCACCATTGTCGGGTTCGGCCCAGCGGCGATCGAAATCTCTAAGGCTGCTCCCAAGCTCAAGGATGCCGGGATCAGCGCCGAGGTGATCGATCCGCGCACGCTGAAGCCGCTGCCGCTCGACGACCTGATCAAGTCGGTGAAAAAGACCGGCAAGCTGCTTGTCGTCGACCACGGCCACGAGACCCTGGGGACGGCTTCGGAAATCATCGCTTCGGTGGCGATCAACGTGCCGGGCGCCAAGGTTGCCCGCTCGACCTTCCCCGACGCGCCGCCTCCGGGCGCCCGCGAGATGATCACCTGGATGACCCCGGACGCCGACAAGATCGTCCAGGCCGCCAAGGTGATGCTGGGCTGACGCCTTCCTCCTGCGGGGCGGGTTCATCCTGCCCGCCCCGCGCCCCCTCTTCCACCGAGCGAGACTATGGCCAGCGAGATCACCATCCTCTGCCAATCGTGCAACCGGCCGACCCGGCAGGACGTCGTCTATGTCACCATGTGGCTGGGCGCCCAGCTCAACATCGTCGAGGGCGTGCCGGCGCATGTCTGCGACCATTGCGGCATCCAGTACTACGAGCCGGACGTCGAGGATAAGCTGCGCGCGCTGAACGCCGCGGGCTTCCCGCAGCACCTGCAGACCGACACCTTCGCGGTGCCGGTGTTCAACCTCGACAAGATCGACATCGGCGACAGTGCGCTGCTCGCGCCGCGGAAGATGCGGGGCTGACCGATGCGGCTATCCAAGGGTTTCCCGACGACCGCGCTGGCGGCTGCGCTCGGGCTGTCGTTGTTCGCACCCCCCGCGCCCGTGCTGGCGCAGGGCGTCGACATCAACGTCATCTTCAACTGCGATGCGGGTGGACCGCTGGGCGAGCAGACGCCCGAGCGCTGCGCCGCTTCCCGCGATGCGCTGCTTTCGACCTGCACCACGTGCCACACCTTCGTTCCCATCGTGAAGGCGCACAAATCGCCGGAACTGTGGGATACGACGCTGCAGGCGCACAAGGTGCGAGCGCCCAACCTGACGGACGAGCAGTTTACCGAGCTGACGCTGTTCCTCAAGGCGCATTTCAACGACCAGATCGACCCGCCGACGCTGCCGCCCGAGCTCGAGGCGCTTGGCAC
>JAEYTN010000058.1 GCA_023433985.1 Pseudomonadota bacterium
GGCCTGTTCGGCGGCATCACCGACAACATCATCCAGCGGCTGATCGAGTTCATCCAGTCGGTGCCGGCCATTCCGCTGTGGATCGGCCTGGCCGCGGCGATCCCGCAGTCGGTGCCGCCGTTGCAGGTGTATTTTCTCATCACCATCATCATGCGGCACCTCGTGCCCGGCTTCGTCAGCCACATCATCGCCTCGGTGACCCTCGCCATTCCGGCCATGATCATTGCCGAAACCTCGCTGAGCTTCCTCGGCATCGGCCTCAGGCCGCCGGTGGTCAGCTGGGGCGTGCTGCTGCAGGAGGCGCAGAACATCCGCTCCCTCGCCGAGGCCCCGTGGCTGCTGGCCCCGGGCGTGATGGTGATCGTCACCGTGCTGGCCCTGAACTTCGTGGGCGATGGCCTGCGCGACGCGGCGGATCCCTATGTCTGAGCCCCTGCTCTCCATCCGCGGCCTCAGGACCCACTTCCCCACCCGCGAGGGGCTGGTGAAGGCGGTAGATGGCGTAGACCTCGATATCCGCCCCGGCGAGACGCTCTGCGTCGTCGGCGAATCCGGCTCCGGCAAGTCGGTGATGGCCCGCTCCGTGCTGCAGATCGTCACCCCGCCGGGCCGCGTCGTCGACGGCGAGATGAACTTCGCCCGCCCCGGCCAGCCGGCGGTCGACATCGCGCGGCTCGACCCCGCCGGCAAGCCGATCCGCCAGATCCGCGGCCGCGACATCGCGATGATCTTCCAGGAGCCGATGAACTCGCTCTCCCCGGTACACACCGTGGGCGACCAGCTCACCGAGAAGATCCGGCTGCACCACAAGGTCAACCGCCGCGAGGCGGACCTCCGCGCCATCGAGGCGCTGGATCGTGTCGGCATCCCCAACCCGAAGGCGCGGCTCGCCACCTACCCGTTCGAACTCTCGGGCGGCATGCGCCAGCGCGTGATGATCGCCATGGCCCTCGCCTGCCGGCCGGCTTTGCTCATTGCCGACGAGCCCACCACCGCGCTCGACGTCACCACCCAGGCCAACATCCTCGAGCTCATCGCCGATCTGCAGGCCGAACTCGGCATGGCGGTGATGTTCATCACCCACGATCTCGGCGTGGTGGCGGAGATCGCCGACCAGGTGGCGGTGATGTATCTCGGCCGCGTGGTCGAGCGCGGCAGCGTCGACGAAATCTTCTACCACCCGCAGCACCCCTACACGCTGGCCCTGCTTGGCTCGATCCCGCGACTGGGTGCACGGCGGACCCGCGGCGAGCGGCTCAGGGCCATCGAAGGCATGGTGCCGCACCAGCTCAACCGGCCGCAGGGCTGTCCCTTCAACACCCGCTGCCCCGAGGCCGTCGACGGCATCTGCAACGCCACCGAGCCGCAGCTGCGCGAGTTGCGCCCCGGCCATCTCGGCGCCTGCCACATGCGCCAGCCGGCCGGCGTTCAGAGCGAGGTGCCGGCATGACCGCGATGCTCGAGGCGCGCGATCTGCGCGTGCACTTCCCCATCCGCAAGGGCTTCCTGAAGCGCGTCGTCGGCCACGTGAAGGCAGTGGACGGCGTCGACCTCACCATCAAGGCCGGGGAGACCCTCAGCCTCGTCGGCGAAAGCGGCTGCGGCAAGACCACCCTCGGCCAGACCCTGGTCCGCGTCCTTCAACCCACCACGGGCGAGATCGTCTACCGCAACAAGGATGGCGAAGTTGACCTCGCCCATCTCGGCGAACGGGCGCTCCGCCCCTACCGGGCCGAGATCCGCATGATCTTCCAGGACCCCTTCGCCTCGCTCAACCCGCGCCGCCGGGTCATCGACATCATCGGCGAGCCGCTTCGCAATTTTGGCGTCACTGACGAGAAGGAGGTCGAGTCCCGTGTCGGCTCCCTGCTCGCCCGGGTCGGCCTCCGTCCCTCTTACATGTCGCGTTTCCCCTATGCGTTTTCGGGCGGCGAGCGGCAGCGCATCGGCATCGCCCGCGCGCTCGCCGTACGGCCCCGGCTGGTCGTCGCCGACGAGTGCGTCTCCGCCCTCGATGTCTCGATCCAGGCGCAGACCCTCAACCTGCTGCAGGACCTGCAGGAGGAGTTCCAGCTCACCTACCTGTTCATCTCGCACGACCTGAAGGTCGTCGAATACATCTCCGACCGTGTCGCCGTGATGTATGCCGGCCGCATCGTCGAACTGGCCGAGACCGAAAGCCTGTTCGCCCGTCCGCGCCATCCCTACACCGCCGCGCTGCTCGCCGCCGTGCCGCGCCCCGACCCGAAGACCGCACGCGCCGGCAAGCGGATGCGCCTCAAGGGCGAGGTCGCCGATCCGGCGAACCGCCCCACCGGCTGCGCCTTCCACCCGCGCTGCCCCTTCGCCGCCGACCGCTGCCGCACCGAGGACCCGCAGCCGCGTCAGGTCGCCGGGCACGAAGTCGCCTGCCATTTCGCCGAAAGTCTGGATCTCAAGGGAGTACGAGCCGATGCCGCCTGATAGCGCCACCCTCACGAGGAAGTCCGCGAGCAAGGCCGCGGCCGCACCGCTGTGGTGGCAGCGGCCCTACCGCATGGTGCAGACCAACCTGCGCCAGCCCGACGCGCTCTACGACCAGAAGGCCCTCGCCCGCGAGACCAGGGAGTTCGGCGCCGACGTGCTGCTCTACAACATCGGCGGCATCTACGCCTTCTACCCGACAAAGCTCGAGCTCCACGCCGTCAACCCGTACATGAAGGGCGACGCGCTGGGGGCGGCCGTGGAAGCCGCGCACGCCGAAGGCCTCGCGCTCGTCGGCCGCTACGACATGAGCAAGGCCACCCGCATCGCCTACGAGGCGCACCCCGAATGGTTCGTGCACAACGCCAAGGGCGAGGCGCTCGAGTACAACGGCACCTACCAGGCCTGCGTCAACGGCGGCTGGTACCAGGACTACGCACTCCAGATCATCTCGGAGTCGCTGGGGAAGTACCCGGTGGACGGCGTGTTCTTCAACATGTTCGGCTACACCAACTTCACCTACTCCGGGCACTATTTCGGCATCTGCGTGTGCAGCAACTGCCGTACCCGCTTTCGCGAGATGTACGGTCGAGACCTCCCCGCCAAGGAGGATTTCTCCGATCCGGCCTATGCCGACTATCTCGAGTTCAAGGACCGCACCGCCCTCGAACTTCGCAGCAAGGTCTACAAGCACATCCACCAGGTCGCGCCCAACGTGGCGATGACCGGACACCGCGGTGACAGCGACCTCATCCGCCTCGAAACGCAGCGCGCCGTCGATCGCCCGCAGCCGGAATGGCCCTACCAGGCCGGCGAGCAGGCCCGCTGGGGCCGCGCTTACGGGCAGGGCAAGACGGTCTCGTCCACCTCGGCCAACTTCATCGACTACGCCTGGCGCTTCGTTTCCGAGACCGGCGCCTACCAGCTGGCCCGCGCCGCCCAGCAGATCGCCAACGGTGCAACGCTCGATTTCTACCTGCTCGGCGTCATGGAGCAGGACGACAAGTCGGCCTATTCCGATACGTCGAAGCTCTTCAAATGGCATGCCGCCAACGAGGCGCACTACACCGGGCTCAGCTCAGGGGCGAAAATCGCGCTCTACCACTCGCACTCGAACCTGCCCGGCCACGGCGCGCAGCCCTATTCCAAGCGCACCGCCAGCGGCGAGTACGCCGAAACCGCCTTCCGCGGCGCCTATCGCGCGCTGTGCGAGGCGCGGCTACCCTTCGACCTCATCTCCGACGAGATCGTCGCCGGGCCGAACGGCGCCAAGGTGCTCGCCGCCTATGACGCGATCGTCATGGCCAACGTCAACTGCCTTTCCGATGCCGAGGCCAAGGCGCTCGACGCCTGGGTGAAGGGTGGCGGCGTGCTGCTCGCCACCGGCGAAACCGGCCTCTACGATCAGAAGGGGCTCCCGCGCGACAAGCCGGCGCTCGCCAGCCTGCCCATCACCGGCAAGCCGATGGCGCGCCACAACATGAAGGGCGCCTACTTCCGCGTCGGTGCCGGCGAACTGCCGATCCCCGCCGACGTCAAGCTCCTGATGCTCGACAAGACCTACTACGTCGCCGAGCCCAGGGAAGGCGCCGAAATGGTCCTAACGCTCCTGCCGCCGCAGCGCTTCGGCCCACCCGAGCTCTGCTTCCCTGACTATGAGAGCAAGCTGCCCGGCGCCATCATCGGCAAGCACGGCAAGGGCAAGGCCATCTACGTGCCCTGGCACGCCGACGTGCTCTACTACCGCGACAGCCTGCCCCACACGCGCACCTTCCTCACCAACCTCGTCGCCCGCAACATCGCGCCGGCCCCGGCAAAGCTCGAAGGCCGCGGCTCGTTCGAGCTGACGGTGCAGCGCCAGGAGGCGAGCGGCCGGGTGCTCGTGCACGTCGTCAACTACGGCGGCCAGCGCAACAACCTCTACGAGGACGCTCCAGCGGTGCACGGGCTCCGGCTCGGCGTGCGGGGCGTGAACGGCGACGCCACGGCGCTCGTCGCGGGCACCGAGGTGAAGCCGGAAAGCGCCAAGCCCGATGCGGATGGCTACCTCTGGTACACGCTGCCCCCCGTCGAAGCTTTCGAGGCCGTCTCGTTCAAGGACGCCTGATCCACCGGCCCGGCTGCGGCCGGGCTGGCACCAATCCGGGCAACCGGTAGAGGCGGGGATCCAACCCTGCCGGGGAACGCCGAACAGCAACCGCTCCAAGGAGGAGACAGATGAAACTGCACGCGCATGTGCAAAGAGCCTGGCGATTGGGCATCGCCGGTCTCGCCGTGGCCCTTTTGGGTCCCGGTCTAGCCTTCGCACAGGACTACAAGGAAGCCCCGATCCTCGCCGAACAGGTGACCGCCGGCAGCCTGCCGCCGGTCGCCGAACGCCTCCCGCAGACGCCGATCACCGTCACCCCGTTCGAGGGCGTCGGCCAGTATGGCGGCACCTGGCGGCTGGTGATGAATTCGCCGAGCGACATCAACACCCTCGTCCGTACCATCGGCTACGAGAACTTCACCCGCTGGAAGACCTGGGGCCCTGACGTCGAGCAGCCCGATATCGTGCCCGACGTCGAAATGAACGTCGCCGAGAGCATCGACATCAACGAGGACGGCTCGGTCTACACCGTGCACCTCAGGCCCGGCCTGAAGTGGTCGGACGGCGAGCCCTACACGGCCGATGACGTGATGTTCTGGTACGAGGACATCTACCTCAATACCGAACTCTTCCCCTCCAAGCCGACCTGGTCGGTCCGCAACGGCAAGCCCGTGGTCGTCGAGAAGGTCGATGATGCGACGGTGAAGTTCACCTTCGGCGGCCCGCACGGCCTGCTGCTGCAGTACTGGGCGACGCCGACCAACGACGTCGAGCCGAACCAGCCGATCGCCTACCCACGCCACTATCTCGAGCAGTTCCACCCCAAGTACAACCCCGATGCGGCCGCCCAGGCCAAGGCGGGCGGCGCCGAAAGCTGGGTGCAGTTCTTCCACTCCAAGGCCGACGCCTGGCGCAACCCGGATGTGCCGCGGCTCAATCCGTGGATCGTCACCCAGGGCATCGGCCAGGGCGACGGCGCCAAGGTGATCGCCAAGCGCAACCCCTACTACTTCAAGGTCGACACCGAGGGTAACCAGCTCCCCTACATCGACGAAGTCACGGTCGACATCATCTCGGACTCGCAGGTCACCCTGCTCAAGGCCGCGAACGGCGATTTCGACATGGTCGACAGCTATGTCGGCTTCGTCACCACGCCCGAGAACAAGGGCACCTTCTTCGACAACCAGGAGAAGGGCGGCTACGACTTCTACGAGGTGCTGCCCAACCGCGCCAACCTGATGATCATCTCGCTCAACCTGACCCACAAGGATCCGGTGGTCCGCGAGACGTTCCAGAACAAGCTGTTCCGCCAGGCGCTCTCCACCGCCATCAACCGCGACGAGGTGATCGAGCTGGTCTGGCTCGGCCAGGGCCGTCCCTACCAGACGGTCGAGCGCCCGGAATCGCCGCTCTTCGACGAGACGATGGCGACGCAGTTCACCGACTTCTCGATCGAGCAGGCCAACCAGATGCTCGATGAGGCGGGCTTTACCGAGAAGGACGCGAACGGCATCCGCCTGATGAAGGACGGCCGGCCGATCCAGTTCACCATGGATATCTCGGTGATCCGCCAGCCGTGGATCGACAGCGCCGAGCTGATCAAGGGCTACTGGAAGCAGATCGGCGTCGACCTGTTGATCAACACCTCCGACACCACGGCGCTCAACCAGCGTGTGGAGGCCAACGATCACGATGCCGCGGTCTGGTCGGCCTCGGGCGGTGCGGACTCGCTGTTCGACCCGAAATACTACTTCCCGTCGAGCTGGTCGGCCTTTTACGCCACCACCTGGGGCCAGTGGTACACCAAGGACACCAATCCCGAGGAGCCGCCGGAACCGGTCAAGCAGCAGATCGCCCTGTACGAGGAGATCTTCGCCACCGTCGCTATCCCGAAGCGTCTCGACCTGATGAAGCAGCTGCTCAAGATCGCGACCGATGAGTTCTACACCATCGGCGTGATGCAGCCGACGTCGGACTACGGGATCATCAACAAGCGGCTCAAGAACGTGCCCCCGGTGATGCTGGCGAGTACCGAGTACACCCATCCCGGCGCCGCCAATCCGGAGCAGTTCTACTACGCCGCGGAGTAGCCTTCCCTGCCCCGCGCCCAGCTCCTTCCGGGCTCCCAACCCGGGAGGAGCACTCCAACAGGACCCGAGTGATGCTGGCCTTCATCGCGCGCCGTATCGTCTACATGATCGTGACGCTGATCGCGATTTCGGTGATGACCTTCGTCATCATCCAGCTGCCGCCGGGCGATTTCGTCACCGCCATGGTGGCACAGCTGAACCTGCAGGGCACCACGGTCGATGCCGCCGACATGGCGGCGCTGCGCGCCCGCTACGGGCTCGATGATCCCTTCCTCGTCCAGTACTGGAAGTGGATCACCAACATCGTCTTCTATGGCGATTTCGGCTTCTCGCTCGAGTGGCGCCGCCCGGTCGCCGAGCTGCTCTGGAACCGCCTCGGCCTCACCTTCCTCTTGGCGCTGGTGACGCTGCTCTTCATCTGGGCCGTCTCGCTGCCCATCGGCATCTACACCGCCATCCGCAAGAACACCGCCGGCGACTACGTGGCCACCTTCCTCGGCGTCATCGGCCTCGCAATCCCGAACTTCCTGTTCGCGCTCGTGCTCATGTACATCTCGTTCCGCTATTTCGGCACCGGCACCGGCGGCCTGTTCTCGCCCGAATACGAGAGTGCGCCCTGGAGCTGGAACAAGCTGCTCGACCTCGGCCAGCACCTCATCATCCCCACCGTCGTGCTCGGCACCAACGGCATCGCGGCGCTGATGCGCATCCTGCGCGCCAACCTGCTCGACGAGCTGACGAAGCCCTACGTCACCACCGCCCGCGCCTACGGCCTCGCCGAGGGCAAGCTGCTGTTGAAGTATCCTGTCCGTATCGCGCTCAACCCGTTCATCTCGACCGTCGGCTGGATTCTCCCCACCCTCGTCTCGGGCGCGACCATCACCGCCGTCGTGCTGAACCTGCCGATGACCGGCCCCCTGCTGCTGCAGTCGCTGATCAGCCAGGACATGTATCTCGCCGGCAGCTTCATCATGATGCTCTCGGCGCTGACGGTGATCGGCACGCTGCTGAGCGACCTGCTGCTCGCCTGGCTCGACCCCCGCATCCGCTACAGCTGAGCGGAGGCCCAGCTACACGCCGGTACCTACTAGGCTCAGCGTCTCGGCATAATGGCACGCGGCCGACTGCCCGTTGGCGAGCGACCGCAGCTCCGGCGTTTCCTTGCGGCAGAGGTCGGTGGCATAGCGGCAGCGCGGGTGGAAGGCGCAACCGGTCGGCAGGTTGCTCACATCGGCCACTTCGCCGCCGAGCCGGATGCGCTGCCCCTGCCGCCTGAGCCGCGGATCGGGCCGCGGCACGGCCGACATCAGCGCCTCGGTATAGGGGTGCTTGGGCGCCGCGTAGAGTGTGCGCGTCGGCCCGATCTCCACCAGCTTGCCGGCATACATCACCGCCACGCGGTCCGAGATATGCTGGATCACCGCCAGGTCGTGCCCGACGAACAGGTAGGTGAGGTCGAGCTCGCGCTTGAGGTTGCGCAACAGCCGGAGGATCTGCGCCTGCACCGAAACATCGAGCGCCGATACCGCCTCGTCGCACACCACGAAGGCCGGGTTGAGCGACAGCGCCCGCGCAATGCCGATGCGCTGCCGCTCGCCGCCCGAAAAGGCATGCGGATAGCGCCGCACGTATTCGGGCCTGAGCCCCACCTTCTGCAGCAGTTCGGCCACCCGCTCGGCGATCTCGGCGCGTGGCATGCCGGCATACTCCATCCCCTGCCCGATGATCTCCCCGACCGGCAGGCGCGGGTTGAGCGAGGCGTTGGGGTCCTGGAACACCATGCGCATCTCGCGCCGGAGCGCCTTGAGCTCGCCCCGCCCGGCGGCGGTCACGTCGAGCTCTTCGCCGTTCGGCCGGCGGAAATGGATCGAGCCGGCGGTTGCCTCGACGATCCTGAGCAGCGAGCGCCCGGTCGTCGTCTTGCCGCAGCCGCTCTCGCCCACCAGCCCGAGCGTTTCGCCGCGCATCACCTCGAAACTCACCCCGTCGACTGCCTTCACCTGGCCGACGACACGGCGCAGCACCCCGCGCGTGATCGGGAAATGCAGCTTGAGGTCGCGGACCTTCAGGATCGGCTCGGCGAGCGCCGGCATGGCCATGGCGTTCATGACACCACCTCCGCCTTGGCGACGTTCTCGTGCAGCAGGCACCGCACCTCCTGCCCGCCGGGAAACACGGTCCGGCTCGGGTCGATCCGGTCGCAGAGCCCCGGCATGAACTCGCGGCAGCGCGGATGGAAGCTGCAGCCCTGCGGCCGGTCGAGCGGGTTGGGCACCATGCCCTCGATCGTGTCGAGCTCCGCGCCCACCGCGATGCCGAGCCGCGGGATCGAGCGCAGAAGCCCGCGCGTATAGGGGTGCCGCGTGGCATGGAAGATGTCATCCACCGGCGCCCGCTCGACCACGCGACCGAGATACATCACCGCCACGCTGTCGGCGATCTCCGCCACCACGCCGAGATCGTGGGTGATGAACATCACCGCCATGCCGAACTCGGCCTGCAGGTCCTTGATCAGGTCGAGGATCACCGCCTGCGTCGTCACGTCGAGCGCCGTCGTCGGCTCGTCGGCGATCAGCAGCCGCGGCGAGCATGACAGCGCCAGCGCGATCATCGCCCGCTGCCGCATGCCGCCCGACAGCTGGAACGGATAGGCGTCGATCCGCTTCTCCGGCCGCGGCATCCCGACCCGCTTCAGGATTTCGATGGCCCGGTTGCGCGCCTCGGCCTTCGACACGCCCATATGCAGGCGGATGGCGTCGCCGATCTGCGCCCCGATGGTCTGCACCGGCCCCAGCGCCGTCATGGGCTCCTGGAAGATCATCGCGATCTCCCGCCCCCGAATGGCGCGGATTTCGTCGCCCTTGGGGTCGAGCGCCGCCAGGTCGACGACCTTGCCGTCGGCCCTCCTGAACTTCATCTCCCCGCCGACCACCTTGCCGGGCGGCGACACGATGCGGAGGATCGAGCGGGCCATCATGGATTTGCCGCAGCCGGACTCTCCGACCACGCACACCGTTTCGCCGTCGCGGATCACGAGGTCGGCGCCGTCCACCGCGCGCACCGCGCTCGCCCCTTGGGCGAAGTGGGTGCGCAGGCCGTTGATCTCGAGCAGCGGGGTATCAGTTGCCATAGGGGTCCGCCGCATCGATGAGCCCGTCGCCGAGGAAGTTCATGGAAAGCACCGCCGTCACGATCGCAAAGCCGGGCAGGAACAGCCACGGCGCCGACGCGACCGAGCGGATGTTCTGCGCCTCCTGCAGCAGCACGCCCCAGCTCACCACCGGCGGCTTGAGCCCGATGCCGATGAAGCTGAGCGCCGTCTCGGCCAGGATCATCGCCGGAATGGCAAGCGTTACCGAGGCGATGATGTGGCTGAGAAACGAAGGCACAAGGTGCTTCCTGATGATCGCCATCTCGCCCAGCCCGTCGAGCCGCGCCGCGATGACGAAGTCCTCGTGCTTCAGCGCCATGAACTTGCCGCGCACCTCACGCGCCAGCCCCGTCCAGCCGATCAGCGACAGGATGATGGTGATGGCGAAGTAGACCTGCAGCGGCGTCCAGTTCTGCGGGATCGCCGCGGCCAGCCCCATCCACAGCGGAATAGTCGGCACCGACTGCAGGAACTCGATGACGCGCTGGATCAGGTTGTCGATGGTCCCACCGATGAAACCCGAAAGCCCGCCGAGGATGATGCCCAGCACCAGCGAGAAGGTGACGCCGATGAGCCCGATCGACATCGAAATCCGCGTGCCGTGGATGGTGCGGCTCAGCACGTCCCGCCCCAGCCGGTCGGCCCCGAACAGATACATCGGGTCGCGCGGGTTCACCGGCGCGATCAGGTGCGTGTCGGCCGGGATCAGTCCGAACAGCAGGTAGGGTTCACCCTTCTGGAAGAAGCCGACCGGCACCACCTTTTCCGGATCAGGCACGAAGGTGCGCTTGAACGACACCGGGTCCACATCGCTCTTGTAACCCATCACGTGCGGCTCGAACCGGAAACCCTCCTCGTCCGAGACGAACAGGTTGAGCGGCTGCGGCGGCGCGTAGATGTAGCGCGACGAGTAGTAGTCGGTGGAGAACGGCGCAAGAAACTCGGCGAAGATGGCGACCAGGTAGATCACCAGCACCACCGCGCCCGCGAACAGCGCCACCTTGTTGCGGCGGAAGCGCCACCAGATCAGCTGCCACTGCCCCGCGACGTGCTGCTTGGCTTCCTTCTCGCTGCGCGGCCTGGCCGGAGCGGGCGCGGCGACGGCGACTTGGTCGGTCATCCTCTCACCTCAACTGTAGCGGATGCGCGGATCGAGCCACGCAAGCAGGATGTCGGAGATCAGCGTACCGATCACGGTCAGCACGCTGAGCAGCAGGATGAAGCTGCCGGCGAGGTACATGTCCTGCGTCAGCAGCGAGCGCAGCAGCATCGGTCCGGAAGTCGGCAGGTTGAGCACGATGGCGGTGATCGTCGCCCCCGACACCAGCCCCGGCAGCACCCAGCCAACCGTCGAGACGAACGGATTGAGCGCCACCCGCACCGGATACTTCATCAGGAGCACATGCTCGGGATGCCCCATGGCGCGCTGCGTTACGACGTATGGCTTGTTGAGCTCGTCGAGCAGGTTGGCCCGCATGATGCGGATAAGGCTCGCCGTACCCGCCATGCCCAGCACGATCACCGGAATCCACAGGTGGCTGATCAGGTCGCCGACCTTGGCCAGGCTCCAGGCCGCGTTCTCGAACTCGGGCGAGAACAGCCCGCCCACCGTCTGCCCCAGGTAGCGGAACGAGAGGTACATGAAGACGAGAGCAATGAGGAAGTTCGGGATCGCGAGCCCGATGAAGCCGATGAAGGTGGCGAGATGCGCCCCCACCGAGTTCTTTCGGATCGCCGAGTAGATCCCGATCGGGAACGCGATCGCCCAGATGAACAGCAGTGTCGAGATCGAGAGCACGAGCGTCAGCCCCATGCGCTCGTAGATCAGCGTCTGGACCGGACGGCTCCACTCGAAGCTCTGCCCGAAATCGCCCCGCAAGACGATGTTGGAGATCCATTTCCAGTATTGGATGTGGAACGGCTCGCCCAGCCCGTAGCGCTCGCGCATGCCTTCGACGAAGGCCTGGTTCACCTGCACGCCCTCGGCCGACATGCCCGCCACCATCGAGCTCAGGTAGTCGCCCGGCGGCAGCTGGATGATCACGAAGGTGAGGATGGAGATGAAGAACAACGTCACCACCATGTAGCCCAGGCGTCTCAGCAGATATGCCAGCATGGTCGAGGCT
>JAEYTN010000517.1 GCA_023433985.1 Pseudomonadota bacterium
GTGCTAGAGACCCGCCCTGATTTCGCGGCAGTCGCGGAGTCCCCATTCCAATTCTGGAGATGAAAATGATCAAGGTGACGTTCCCCGACGGTGCAGTACGCGACTATGCGCGTGGCACCACCGGGACCACCGTGGTCGAATCCATTTCCCCCAGCCTCGCCAAGCGCACTGTCGCGATGAAGTGGAACGGCGTCCTTTCGGACCTCTCCGATCCGCTCGAAGCCGACGGCCGTATCGAGTTCGTCATGCGCGACAGCGCCGACGGCCTCGGCCTCATCAGGCACGACGCCGCCCATGTCCTCGCCGAAGCGGTGCAGGAGCTCTGGCCCGAGACGCAGGTCACCATCGGCCCGGTGATCGAGAACGGCTTCTATTACGACTTCAAGCGCGACACACCCTTCTCCGAGGACGATTTCCCGACCATCGAAAAGAAGATGGCCGAGATCATCGCCCGCGGCGCCGCCTTCACCAAGGAGGTCTGGACTCGCGAGCAGGCCAAGCAGGTCTTCATGGCCAAGGGCGAGGACTTCAAGGTCGAGCTCGTCGACGCCATCCCCGAGGACCAGTCGATCAGGATCTACAAGCAGGGCCAGTGGTTCGACCTCTGCCGCGGCCCGCACATGCGCTCGACCAAGGATGTCGGCTCGGCCTTCAAGCTCACCAAGGTGGCGGGCGCCTACTGGCGCGGCGACAGCAACAACCCGGTGCTGAGCCGCATCTACGGCACCGCCTTCGCCTCGCAGAAGGAGCTCGACGAGTACCTGCACCTGATCGAGGAGGCCGAGAAGCGGGACCACCGCAAGATCGGCAAGGACCTCGACCTGTTCCACCTGCAGGAAGAGGCGCAGGGCTCGGTGTTCTGGCACCCCAAGGGCTACGTCCTCTACAACCAGATGGAGGCGTATATCCGCCGCCGGGTGAACGCCAACGGCTACAACGAGGTGAAGACCCCGCAGCTGATGTCGTCCAAGTTCTGGGAGGCCTCGGGTCACTGGGGCAAGTACCGCGAGAACATGTTTGTGGTGCCTGACGAGGTGCCCGGCACCGAGGAAGAGGGCCCCGTCCTCTCCGGCAAGTCCGACCTGATGGCGCTCAAGCCCATGAACTGCCCGGCCCACATCCAGATCTTCAACCAGGGCATCAAGTCCTATCGCGACCTGCCGCTGCGCATGGCCGAGTTCGGCTGCTGCCACCGCAACGAGGCGCACGGTGCGCTGCACGGCCTGCTGCGCGTCCGCCAGATGACGCAGGACGACGCCCACATCTTCTGCACCGAAGAGCAGATCCAGGCCGAGACCGAACGTTTCGTGCATCTGCTCTACTCGGTCTACGAGCACATGGGCTTCGAGAACGTCGTCATCAAGCTGGCCACCCGGCCGGAGAAGTTCGGTGGCACCATCGAGCGCTGGGACGCCGCCGAGAAGGCTCTAGGCGACGCGCTCAAGGCCACCGGGTACGACTTCGTCATCGCCGAGGGCGAGGGTGCATTCTATGCGCCCAAGCTCGAGTTCCACCTGAAGGACGCCATCGGCCGGTCCTGGCAGGTCGGCACGCTGCAGCTCGACTACGTGCTGCCCGAGCGCCTCGGTGCCATGTACGTGGCCGAGGATGGCACCAAGAAGTACGCGGTGATGCTGCACCGCGCGATCCTCGGTTCGCTCGAGCGCTTCATCGGCATGATGCTCGAGCACTATGCCGGCAAGATGCCGATGTGGCTCGCTCCGACCCAGGTCGTGGTCGCCACCATCGTCTCCGAGGCCGACGACTACGCGCAGAAGCTGGTCGATCGCCTCCGCGCCGGTGGCATCCGCGCCGAGCTCGACGCCCGCAACGAGAAGATCAACTACAAGGTCCGCGAGCACTCGGTGCAGAAGGTGCCGCTGATGTTCGTGGTCGGCAAGCGCGAGGCCGACGAGGGCACCGTCTCGATCCGCCGCCTCGGCACCGAGGGCCAGAAGGTCGTCGCCGCCAACGACGCCATCATCGACCTGATGGCCGAGGCCGTCCCGCCCGACCTGAAGCAGAAGCAGGCAGCGTAAAAAGCACAAGGGCGCCGCAAGGCGCCCTTTCTTCATCTGACTCGCCGCCGCCGAAGCACCCGCTCAAGCCGCCGCGATGCTGAGCGTCACGCGGCACGCTTCCCGAACCGGCTGCACCGGCGCCGTGCGCTGCAGCACCCGCGCCGCCTCGTCGGTATCGTTGCGATAGGCGTACCACGTCTTCGCCGGAATCCGGACGAAGTGCCCGGCCGTCACCAGCCCGGCCATGCCGTTGACCATCACCTCGAGCACGCCCTCTTCGACGACGATCACCGTTTCGGCCAGTTCCTGCATATGCGGTCCGACCTGGGCTCCCGGCATCACGACGTGCGATTGCGCCTGGTAGCCGAGCCCGGCCCCGGACGGGTTGGCGACGTGAACGATCCGCTCGCCGGTGATGAAGAAAGCCCGTCTCGACATGTCGGTCCCCGAAGCCGATGCGCGGCGGCTCCGCCGCTTCTCGCCTCGCTGTAGGGGAGGGGGCTTGAACCGCCCCCGAACCGGCCGTTCAGCCGGCGTTCAGCGGATCGCGCCGGCGTCGTGGAACTGCACGCCGAGTTCCTTGAGCGAGCGCCACATCACCGTGCAGCCCTGCGGCCGCACCTTCGCCACGATCAGGTCGAACGTGCGCGGGATGTTCGACACCGTGCCATTCAGCACTTCGAGCTTGGCGCCCGTCTCGCTGAGGTTGCGGATGATGCAGGCAATGCGCGTCCGGCCGCCATCGAACGCGATGGTGGCTTCGATCATCGTGTTGCGGCGCGGCGAAAGGCGCTGTTCTAGGCGGGTGTCCAACGATCGGCTCCTGAAAGCTGATCGGACCCTGACAGAAGGCGGTTTTGAAAGTCCTTACGCGAAGCGTGGATTTGCATCGAGCCTACGCATTTCACTCCAGCCCGGCGAGCTTCAGCCCCTGCAGGTAGCGCGCCAACAGCGAGGGATACATGAACCGCAGCCCGTCGGAGATGCTGGCAATGCTCACCCCCTGGTGCGTCTTCACGAACCGCCCGAGTGCATCGCTCGCCGCCGCCAGCTCGCCCTGGTGCGCCAGGTACACCGCCAGGTCGCGGTAGGGCCAGGTGATGCCCGGCCGCTCCGACAGCGCCCGCCGTGCCCATGTCGCCGCATCCTGCGGCCGCCCCGCCGCGAAATGCGCCAGCCCCATCCCCAGGTGCACGTTGAACGCGAACGGGTCCATCGGCGACAGTCGCATCGCCCGCTCGAAAGCCTCGAGCCCGCCCTCGGGATTGCTGAGGTAGACCTGCCCCCAGCCCCGTCGCATCCACGCCCAGGCGTGGTTGGGGTCGAGTTCCAGCGCCCGGTCGGCAAATGCCGTCGCCTGCGGCACGTCGAGCCCCAGCATCATCATCGCCGAACCCAGGGCCGTCAGCGCCGTCGGGTCGTCGCCCACCGTCCGGACCGCCCTCTCGATCAGCTTGGTCGCCCGCCGCCGCTCCTCGGCAAAGTCCGTGGACCAGTTGTAGACCACCTGCTGCCCGTGCGCCCAAGCCCCCAGGCCCGCCGCCAGCCCGTATTCGGGGTCGAGCGCCAGCGCCCGCTCCAGCGTCGCGATCGCCTCGGCATTGTCCTCGGGGCTGTGCGCCCACAGATGTGGAAACGCCCGCATCACCAGGTCATAGGCCGCCAGCATGTCGGTCCGCTTCTTCTTGGCCCGCTCGATCTCCGCCCGCCGGATCGAAGGCTGGATGGCGCTCGCCACTTCGGCCGCCATGCGGTCCTGCAAGTCGAACAGGTCGGCCACTGCGCCGTCCACCTTGTTCGACCAGATATGCGCTCCGGTGTCGGTCTCGACCAGCTGTGCCGTGATCCGCACCCGCTCGCCCACGCGCCGCAC
>JAEYTN010000269.1 GCA_023433985.1 Pseudomonadota bacterium
CCGGGATAGTCGGCCAGCATTTCCTGCAGCAGGTCAAGCGTCTCGAGGTCGAGGTCGTTGGTGGGCTCGTCGAGGACGAGGACGTTCGAGGGCAGCGCGAGGACACGCGCCAGCACCAGCCGGCCGCGCTCACCGCCGGAGAGCTTGCTCACCGCCGTGCCGGCCTGCTCGGGCGTGAACAGGAAGTCCTTGAGATAGCCCATGAAATGCTTGGGCTGCCCGTTGATCACCAGCGTATCCGATCCGCCCCCGGTGATCGCTTCCTTCAGCGTCATGTCGTTGGAAAGCGACGCCCGGCGCTGGTCGAGGCTCGCCAGCTCGATGGCGGCGCCCAGCCTCACCGTCCCGCTGTCGGGCGCGATCTCGCCGGTCAGCATCCTGATCAGCGTCGTCTTGCCCGCCCCGTTCGCGCCGACGATGCCGACGCGGTCGCCGCGGATGATGCGGGTCGAGAAATCCTCTACGATCACCCGCTCGCCGAAGCGCTTGGAAATCCCCTTGGCCTCGGCCACCATCTTGCCCGAGAGGTCGCCCTCGGCCACCGAGATCTTCACGTCGCCAACGGCGCGCTTCAGCTCGCGTCGCTGCTGGCGCAGGTCGAACAGGCCGGCGAGGCGACGGACATTGCGCTTCCTGCGGGCGGTGACGCCATAGGTGAGCCAGTGCTCCTCGCGCACGATCTGCCGGTCGAGCTTGTGCCGCGCGGTCTCCTCTTCCTCGAGCACCTGGTCGCGCCATTCTTCGAAGGCTCCGAACCCCCGGTCGAGCCGGCGGGTCACCCCGCGGTCCAGCCAGACCGTGGCGCGCGTCAGGTCCGAAAGAAAGCGCCGGTCATGGCTGATCAGCACCAGCGCCGATTTTATCGAGCGGAGTTCCGCCTCCAGCCACTCGATGGCGGGCAGGTCGAGATGGTTCGTCGGCTCGTCGAGCAGGATGATATCCGGCTCGGGCGCCAGCACCCGGGCCAGCGCCGCGCGCCGCGCCTCGCCGCCCGACAGCCGGGTCGGGTCCTCGTCGCCCTTGAGCCCGAGCGCGTTCAGCAGGTAGGTCGCGCGGTAGTGGTCGTCACCCGCCTCCATCCCCGCCTCGACATAAGCGAGCGTCGTCGCGAAGGCGGAAAGGTCCGGCTCCTGCGGCAGGTAGCGGATCGTCACCCCCGGCTGCAGGAACCGCCGCCCGCCATCCGGCTCGATCTCGCCGGCCGCGATCTTCAACAGCGTCGACTTGCCCGAGCCATTGCGGCCCACGAGCGCGATCTTCTCGCCGGGCGAGACGGTGAGTTCGGCGCCTTCGAGCAACTCGGTCGAGCCGAGCCGCAGACGGATATCCTGGAGGTCGAGAATGCGGGGAGATGCCATGGCGAGCGGGGATAGAGGAGGAGGCCCGGGAACGCAACGCTGCAGACCGCTGGTACGCTGGTTTAAACCAGTGGCCGGACCGCGGTGCCGACCACGTTACACTAGAGTTATTGTCAGCCAGATCAGCGGCCAGGTCCGACAAGCTCCGTCACATGCCGCGATTCCAGCGGAAATATACGCAATAATCCGCGTCAAAGCGGTCCGACCAATCTGAACAGATTCTTAACCGGCAGCTCAGGGGTCGTTCAAACGGCTGCTTCTATAACTCTGATCATTCGCTGCGCCACCGGACACAGCGAAGCAAGCGCGGAAGGAAGGACTGCGCACCAGTTTCGCGCCGACAGATGCGGGAGGGCCCGCGTGACCGGACCCTCTCCTGTCTGCCGGCGACCCGGTAGAATATCGGGTATCCCATGCTCCTTTGCGCCCTCCGGGTCGGGCGCGCGGGCATGGCGCTAGCGGGCAGGTACGGGGCGTAGTGGAGTCCGCGCCGTACCTGCCCGATTTGCTTTCCGAAAGGTCCTAGTTGGCAGCCTGCGCGATCAGCACAGGCTCCATCTCCTCGAAGGAGAGGCCGAGCCGCTGCCGCAGCGAGCGGCGCTTGGCCGCCAGATCGGCGATCGTATGGTTGTCGAGCACCTCGAAGAACGCGCCGAGCGCCTCGCGCAGCGCTGCGTTGACGTCGCAGCTGTCGGCCAGTGGGCAGGCCACGTCGCCGTCATCGAAGCACTCGGCCATCGAGAAATTCTCTTCGGTGAGCCGGATGGTATCGAGCAGCGTGATATCCTCGGCCGGTCGGCCGAGCCGGATGCCGCCGCGGCGGCCGCGCACCGTCTCGATCAGTCCCTTCTCCACGAGGGGCTTGATCAGCTTAAACAGGAACAGCTCCGAGATGCCATGCGCCTTGGCGATGTCGGCGACCCGGCTGAGGCCCGGCGCGTTGACGGCGCAGTAGATCAGGGTGCGGATGGCGTAGTTGGATTGGCGGGTCAGTCGCATGGAGCACTCCGAAGCGGACGGGACACTGCTCCCGCCCTGTGCCACCTCGAACAGCCCGGAATCACAGGGAGATTCGGGGCTGCCCGAGTTTCAGGCAGTCCCGCCACTTTATAACAGTTCTAAACTTCGTCAAGTTAACTTGAGCGTGATGTTCAGGATTGTGGCCTATTCCACATACCCCCGATGGAGCACCCAGTCCTCTTCGCTCAGCCGGTCCTGCGCCGTGAAGCTCTGGTGCCAGTAGGGGTAGATGAGCGGTGGGCGGCTGACGGCGTCGAGCTTCTTCACTTCCTCGTCGCTGAGCTTGAGCTCGGCGGCTTTGAGGTTGTCCTCAAACTGCGCGAAGTTGCGGCCCCCGACGATGACCGAGGCGACGAGCGGGCGCTGCAACAGCCAGGCAAGCACCACCTGCGCGCCCGAAACGCCGCGGCCCTGCGCCACCTCGTTGATCACGTCCACGATGTCCCAGAGCAGGTCCCAGTTGT
This sequence comes from Pseudomonadota bacterium, assembly GCA_023433985.1. Classification (GTDB taxonomy): domain Bacteria; phylum Pseudomonadota; class Alphaproteobacteria; order Rhizobiales; family Devosiaceae; genus Devosia_A. Next base: position 2,843 of record JAEYTN010000269.1, read on the forward strand.
AGATCGGCGGCTCGCGGAAGCCACGGACCTGCCGGCCATCCTCGGGTTTCGAGTTCCGGGTATACTTGCCCGATAGCCAGCCACCGCCGAGCGGCGACCAGACGAGGATCGAGACGCCCTGGTCGAGCCCGAGCGGCACCAGTTCGTATTCGGCCTCGCGCGCCTGCAGGGTGTAGTGAATCTGCTGGGAAACGAAGCGCTGGTAGCCCTTGGCGTCGGAGCTCGCGAGCGCCTTCATCAGGTGCCAGGCCGAGTAGTTCGAGCAGCCGACGTAGCGAATCTTGCCCTGCCGCACCAAGGTATCGAGCGCCTCGAGCGTCTCATCGAGCGGAGTCTGCCCGTCCCACTCGTGCACCTGGTAGAGGTCGATGACATCCGTCTTGAGCCGCTTCAGCGACTTCTCGCATTCGCGCACGATATGCCAGCGGCTGAGCCCGCGATCGTTGGGTCCCTGTCCGGTGGCGAAGCGGACCTTGGTGGCGAGCAGCACGCGGTCGCGGCGGCCATCGCTCAGCGCCTCGCCGATGATCGTCTCGGATACCGACTTGGAATACACGTTGGCGGTGTCGACGAGGTTGACGCCATGATCGAGGCAAAGGTCGATCTGCCGGCATGCCTCGGTCACGTCGGTACTGCCCCACAGCCCGTCGCCGCCGAACGTGGCGGTGCCGATGGCAAGCGAAGACACCTTGAGGCCGGAGCGGCCCAGCAGGCGGTAATCCATAGCGATATCTCCCTGGGATATGTCGGGCGGACCCTAACCGAGGCAGCCGGGCTTGGGGAGTGGTCGACGGGCTGCAAGTCGCACCGGATTGATCGTGCTCATCCGCGCGAGTCGATGGACTCCAATACTGTGCTTTTGCTAGCAATTCGCCCAAGGGGCGCGAGGGAACGGGGGATATACAAATGAACTGGCTCGGCAAGCTCATCGGCGCCGGCGCTTTTGCCGTGCTGCTGGCCGTAACGCCGGCGCTGGGCCAGACCCAGCAGCAACGCAGCGACGAGGCCTACGCTGCCTTCAATTCCGGCGACTACGACAAGGCCTACTCCGTCGCGCGGCCGCTTGCCGACGAGGGTTTCCTCGAGGCGCAGAACCTCGTTGCCTACCTGTTCGAGATCGGGGGCGGCGTCGACCAGTCGTTCGAGCAGGCGCTCAAATGGTATCGCCGCGCCGCCGACCAGGGCTCTGACTACGCCGAGAACGCCATCGGGGTCTTTTATGACAATGGCTCGGGCGTGCCGGAGGACGATGCCGAGGCAGTGCGCTGGTATCAGCTCGCCGCCGACAAGGGCAATCTCGATGCCCAGAACAACCTCGGCTACATGTACGAGGTAGGCGCCGGGGTGGGCCGGGATCTGCAGGCGGCGGTGAAGTGGTATCGCCGCGCCGCCGATGCCGGGCTGGCGCTCGCCCAATCGAACCTCGGCAACATGTACGCCAACGGCAAGGGCGTCGAGGAGGACGACGTCGAGGGGGTGCGCTGGTTCCGGAAGGCTGCGGCTCAGTCCAACGCTAACGGCCAGGCCAATCTCGGCTTCGCTTACGAGACCGGCGCCGGCGTCAAGCAGGACTATGACGAGGCGCTGCGCTGGTATCGGCTTGCCGCCGACCAGGGCAACGCCTTCGCGCAGAACGCCATCGGGCTCTTCTACGACTACGGCTACTCGGTCGTACAGGATCAGGCGGAGGCCTTCCGCTGGTACATGCAGGCCGCCAATGGCGGCTCGATCGACGCCATGAACAATGTCGGCTTCGCCTACGAGATGGGCCGCGGCGTCGACCTCGACTATGTCGAGGCGGTGCGCTGGTATCGCCAATCGGCTGACTATGGCAGCGACTGGGCGCAGAACGCCATGGGACTGATGTACCAGAATGGCCGCGGCGTGGAGGTCGACCTGCCCCAAGCCTTTGACTGGTACATGAAATCGGCGCTGCAGGGTTATGCCGACGGCATGAACAATGTCGGCTATTTCTACGACCTGGGGCTGGGCGTCGACCAGGACTCCGCCGAAGCGGTGCGCTGGTATCGGGCCGCGGCCGATGCCGGCATGGCGCGGGCTCAGAACAACCTGGGCATCATGTATGCCGACGGTACCGGCGTCGCGCAGGACTACGAAGAGGCGGTACGCTGGTATCGCCTGGCCGCCGATCAGGGGCTGCCCGAAGGCCAGAATTCACTCGGCTATTCCTACGACCTCGGCCTCGGCGTCCCGCAGGACTCCGAGGAGGCGGTGCGCTGGTACCGCATGGCCGCCGACCAGGGCCACATGATCGCGCAGTCGAACCTCGGCTCCATGTACGCCGACGGAACCGGGGTGCCCGAGGACGATGCCGAGGCGGTGCGGTGGTACCGGCTCGCCGCCGACCAGGGTTACGCACCCGGGCAGCGCAAGCTCGGCAACGCCTATGCCTGGGGCTCGGGCGTGGCGCAGGATCAGGCCGAGGCGGTGCGCTGGTGGAAGCTTGCCGCCGACCAGGGCGACACCGACGCCGCTATTGCGCTGGCATCGGCCTATGAGCGTGGCGAGGGCGTGGCTGCCGATCCGGCGGAGGCAAGGCGCTGGCGCGCGGCGGCCGGCGGTGACGACGCCACCGTCGATTTCAGCGAGCCCGAGCAGATCGCCGCCAGCGAAGGCTGCGACGTGACAGGGTTGCCCGCCGTCGCCACTACCGAAAAGCGCGTGGCCCTCGTTATCGGCAACTCGGCCTACGAGCACGCCCCGGCTTTGCCGAACCCCACCTGCGACGCCGAAGCGATGGCCAAGATGCTGTCCGCCGTGGGCTTCACCGTGGTGATGGGCACCGACCTCACCAAGTCGGCAATGGAGGATAAGGCGCGCGAGTTCGCCAAGGCCGCGGCCAATGCCGACACCTCGCTGTTCTTCTATGCCGGGCACGGCCTACAGGTGGATGGCCGCAACTATCTCGTGCCGATCGACGCCACCGTGGAGGATGCCACCGCCATCAACTTCGAGCTTATGGACATCGAGAATGTCACGGGCTTCATGACCGGCTTCGATACCTCCACCGGCAGGGAGAAAGTGGCCATCGTGCTGCTCGACGCCTGCCGCGACAACCCGTTCGCGGCAACGCTGAAGCGCAGCCTCGGCGCATCCCGTTCTTCGGCGGTGGACAAAGGCCTCGCGGCGATCGGCGATGGCGGCGGCATGATCATCGGCTTCGCCACCGCTCCCGGCGATGTAGCCGCGGACGGCGAGGGCAACCACAGCCCGTTCACCACCGCGCTGCTCGAGCAACTGCCTACGCCGGGGGTGGAGTTCCAGACGCTGATGACCCGGGTGAAGGCCAAGGTGGTCGAGCTCACCCGCAAGAAGGAGCGCCCGCAGCGTCCTTGGACCAACTCCGACCTGACCACGGAGTTCTACCTGGTGCCGGCCACCTGAGTTTGGAGCGGGAGGCGTTCGCGCCTCCCGCCCCGGATTACCTGCTTGCTGCCCCAGCCGCACACGCCTATCTCTTCGGCATGACCACGCCGCTTCTCGCCATCGATACCGCCGCACCGCGCCTGCAACTGGCGCTGCTTCGTGGAGAGCAGGCCGATATCCTTGTCGAGGATATGGCCCAGGGGCAGGCGGAGCGGATCTTCCCGGCGATCGACGAGCTGCTCGGACGGAACGGTGTCGCATACGGCGACCTCAAGCGTATCGCCGTCACCACAGGTCCCGGCTCGTTCACCGGGCTGCGCATCGGCCTGTCCGCCGCCCGCGGGCTCGGCCTCGCCCTAGCGATCCCGGTGGTCGGCGTGCCGAACCTCCTCGCCCTGTCGCTGCCGGTGACGTGCCACCATGCCGCGGTGCTGCTCGATGCCCGCCGCGACGAGGCCTACTTCCAGGCCTTCTCGGGACCGGCCATTCCGGCCTCCGAGGCGCTGCTGCTGCCGATGGACGAGGCGCGGGGCCGCATTCCCCCGGGTGCCGAAGTGCTGACCACGCCCTTCGTCGACATCGCTGCGACGGCGCGGCTCGCCGCTACCCTCGACCCGGCCGCCTACCCGCCCGAGGCCAGCTACATTCGCGGCGCCGACGCCAAGCCGCAGGAAAAATCCCGCGTGGCGAGGGTCGCATCATGAAGCTCTGGCTCGCGCCTGCCGGCCTCCATATCGAACCCGCCCAGGCCAAGGATGCCGATGCGGTGGCGAAGCTCCACGCGCAGGGCTTTTACCGGGGCTGGCCGCGCGAGGATTTTGCCGCCTACATCGCGGGCGAGGGTACGCCTCTCTACGTCGCCTGCGATGCGAAGCGGCGCATCGCCGGCTTTGCCATGCTGCGGCACCTGGGCGAGGAGGCGGAACTCATCACCATCGCCGTCGACAAGAAGTGGCGCGGCAAAGGCATCGGCCTGGCGCTGATGCGCGCCCTCTTCGACGACCTTCAGATGAGCCCGGCGAGGAAGCTGTTCCTCGAGGTGGCAGCCGACAACACCGCTGCCCTGAGGCTCTATACCCGGCTGGGTTTCGCCAAGATTTCCGAACGCAAGGGCTACTACCCGCGGCCCGACGGGACGCCGGCCACCGCTATTGTCATGGCGCGCGATCTTGGATAGTCCGGAATCATCGATCATGGGGGCGTCCCGATGACAAATCCCCTCACCCTCGAAGAACAGTGTGCCCAGAAGGGCATGCGCATGACCGACCAGCGCCGCGTCATCGCGCAGGTGATCGAGCAGGCCGTCGATCACCCCGACGTCGAGGAACTCTACCGCCGCGCGGCGGCCCTCGACGCCCGCATTTCGCTGAGTACCGT
>JAEYTN010000291.1 GCA_023433985.1 Pseudomonadota bacterium
CTCCGGCGCTCGCCGAGGCCTGGCAGCGGTATCAGTCGGGCGAGCAGAACGTCTTCTCGCGCCGCATCTACACGCTGACCGGCCAGGCGACCTATGACGAAGTCCGCAAGCGCATCCAGCGCGACCCCGACTTCGCCAAGACCGCAACGACCTACATGAGCGAGTTCGAGCAGCTGCTGAAGCGCGCCGCCACCGGGGCCAGCCCGGTCGAGGAAACCCGCGAGTACCTGCTCAGCGATCGGGGCCGCGTCTACACGATGCTCGCCCACGCCAGCGGCCGCCTCGGCTGACCACGAACGAAGCGCTGATCCCCATCGCCCCGCGGGAAACCGCGGGGCTTTGCTTTGGGCCGGCTTGCTGCTCGGACGATCGGAAGGGCTGGAAGGGCTACGGGACGTTCGAGCTCTCACCCCCTATCCCGAGCCTGTCACAGACGAGGCTTGCCTCTGTCGTTGCGTCCTAGCCCAGCTTTGCCTCGCCGGTCTGCTTGGGGGCGTGCAGGACGATGGACAGGTAGATGAGGCCGGCTCCCAGGAGCGAGAAGGCGGCGGCGACGAAGTAGGCCTTGGCGCCGATGATGCCGATGAGCCAGCCGAAGGCGACCAACGCGATGACGCTCATTGCCTGCTGCAGCATCTGGAAGAAGCCCTGCGCTTCGGCGGCGATCTCGTCGGACGTCCAGTTGGCGATGAAGGTCACGCATCCCAGGTAGCCGAGTGCGAAGGTGACAGCATTGAGCGCCTGCAGGGGGATGAGGAACATGATGTCGGGCTGCAGTGCCATGCACGCCCAGCGCACCACAGCCGTGCCGGCAGAAACGAGGATCAGCGAGCGCGCCGAGAAGCGCCGCGCGAACGGCGCGAAGGCGAACATCAGCGCCGCTTCGGCGATGGCGGCGACCGCCAACAGCGGGCCGATGATGTCGGCGCCGAACCCCTGCTCCTTCCACAGCAGGCCCTGGAAGGCGTTGAGGACGATGTGGGTGCCGAACACCATCGACCAGCCCACGAGCGGCAGCACGAAGAACGGCTGCATCGCGTCGCGCAGGCGGCGCGCGGCGCCCGCGTGCGAGGACACGGCCGTGACCCCTTCGGGGCCGCGGAAGCGCGGCAGTTGCAGGGCCGCGAGGGTGCGGAGCAACGAGAGTCCGACGAACATGGGCAGGAAGATTCCACCACCCGCCCAGGCGACGACGAAGCCCGTCGCCACCAGCATCAGCATGTAGCCCACCGTACCCCAAGCGCGGATCGGCCCGAAATGCGAGCCGCGCCGACGCGTCATCCGCATGGTGGCAGCGTCCGTCACCGGCCCGATGGCCGCCGCGGGCAGCGACAGCAGCGTCCAGACGATCAGGATGCCCCAGAAGCCCGAAACGAAGAACAGCGCCAGCGGCAACAGCCCGGCGACCACGCCGCCGATGACGATGACGCCGCGCCAATCCGATGCGCGATCGGCAAGGCGGCCCACTGCGGTGTTGAGCAGCAGCATGATCAGCGTGGGCAGCGCGTTCAGGATGCCGATCTCGCCGGCGCTCAGGCCCTGGTCGGCGAACCAGATGCCGCCATAGACGGTGACGACGGCGCCCGGCATGTACTGGATGAAGTAGTAGACGGTGGCCCGGAGCTCGGGAGTGAGGATGCCGCGTTCGGACGCGACGGGGGTGGTCATGGTGGCCTCCAGGCCGGTCGTTACGGCGCGGGTTCCGCGGCGCTGATGGTTTCGGGATCGACAGGATGAGCGGTCGGCGGCTGGATGCGGATGGAGAGCCAGACCAGCAGTGCACCAACGAGCGCGTAGCCGCCGAGCACGACCCAGGCCCCGTGACCGAGCGCACCATATGCCCAACCCATCCCGAGCAGCGCCACCACCGACATCGTCTGTTGCATGACGTAGGAGAAGCCCTGCGCCTCCGCCGCGATGCGCTCGGACGTCCAGTTGGCGATGAAGTAGACCCCGCCCAGGTAGCCCATGGCGAAGGTGATGGAATGCAGCAGCTGCAAGCCGAAGAGCAGCGGCAGCGGCGGCGCCAGCGCGTAGGCGCTCCACCGGCAGGCAGCGACGAGGCAGGCGAAGATGATGATGTGGCGCGCCGAGATCCTGAGATTGAGGCGCTTCCAGAAGAACATCATCGCGGCCTCGGCCGCCGCCATGGTGCCGATCAGTGGGCCGATCAGCGCCTCGGGCACCCCCTGCCTGCTCCACTCGATCGCCGCGAAGGCGCCGAACGCGCCGTGCGTCGAATAGAGGACGCCGAGGCCGACAAGCGTCAGCACGAACCACGGCTTCAGCACCTGCCTGAGCGCCGTCGCGCCGGCCTTGTGGGCGGTGGCGCCCTGTACCGGCTCGGCGCGGAAGCGAGGCAGCTGGAACGACAGTGCGGCGCGCGCCAATGCGAGGGCGACGAACAACGGAACGAAGGCGGCATCGCCCAAGGCGCCCAGGATGGGTCCGGAGGCGATGCCGGAAAGCATGAAGCCGACCGTGCCCCAGGCGCGCACGGTGGCGAAGTTCGTACCCCGCCGCTGCGTCATGCGCAGCGTCGCCGCATCGGTCACCGGCACCAGCGCCAGCGATGGCACGATCGACAGCGACCAGATCAGCAGAATGCCCCAGAAGCCCGAGACGAAAAACAGCCCGATGGGGACGGCGCCGGCGATCAGCGACAACGCGATGATAACGCCCCGCCAGTCGCTGGCACGATCCGCGATGCGGCCGACCAGCTGGTTGACCGCCAGCATCAGCAGCACCGGCGCTGCGTTGATGATGCCGATCTCGCCCGGATCGATCCCGCGGGTGGTGAGCCAGATGCCGAAATAGACCGACACCGCCCCGTTCGTGCCGAACACGGCGAAGTGGTAGATCGCGGCGCGCAGCTCCGGTGAGATGCGCGGGACCGGCGAGGCCGACGACATAGCTGGGTGTGCTCCGGGCGGAGGAATCCGCGGGACGGCGGGACAGTGCAGGGCCGCCGAGGAAAGATCAACGGGCGGAGCGTTACGGGGCGTTACGCCGCAGCCATGAGGGACCGCCGTACAGGGACGAGCGTCTCGAGGAAGATCTCGGCGCAGGCGGCCCAGGTGAAGGTGAGCGCATGGCGGCGGGCAGCAGCACGGTCGAGGGTCAGCGCGCGGCGTACGGCTTTTGCGAGGTCCTCGTCCATGGCGCCGCAGGCGGGATCGGTGAGGATGTCGCGCGGACCGGTCACCGGGTGGGCCGCGACCGGCAGCCCCGAGGCCAGCGCCTCGATCATGACGTTGCCGAAGGTGTCGGTCCGCGAGGGAAAGACGAAGGCGTCGGCGGACCGGTAGATGGCCGAAAGTTCGTCCCCGGTGCGGAAGCCGAGGAACAGCGCGTCGGGGTAGCGGGCCTGGAGTTCGGCGCGGGCGGGACCGTCGCCAACCACGACCTTGGTGCCGGGCAGGTCGAGCCGCAGGAAGGCCTCGACGTTCTTTTCGACCGAAACGCGGCCGACATGGAGCAGGTGCGGGCCGGGCAACCCTGCGAACCACGTCTTCTCTCCCGGCGCGAAGCGGGTGCGATCGACCCCGCGCGTCCATGTACGGAGGCCGGTGAAGCCGTGATGCTCGAGCTCCTGCCGCATCGAAGTGGTGGGCACCAGCGTTGCCGCGGCGGCTCCGTGGAACCAGCGCAGGAAAGCGTAGGTCCACTCGATGGGGATCGGCATGCGCGCCGCAACATACTCGGGAAAGCGCGTGTGGTAGCTCGAGGTGAAAGCCAGGCCCTGCTCGAGGCAGACCAGCCGGGCGAGAAGGCCAAGTGGCCCTTCGGTGGCGATGTGGATGTGGTGGGGCGCCTCGCGCTCGATGGAGGCGGCTATGGTGAGTGGCGAGGCGAGAGAGAGTCGGATTTCCGGGTAGGTCGGCAGGGGGAACGTCCGGAAGCCTGCGGGGGTGAGGAAGCTCACTTCGTGCCCCATGCAGAGCAGCTCCCGACCGAGCGCCTCGAGGCAGCGCACCACCCCGTTGGTCTGCGGCAGCCAGGCATCGGTCACGATCAGCACCTTGCTCATGGCAAGCTCCGCACCCTTGTTGGTCTGGATGTACGGGAGTCGCATGTCAGGGCTGTGAAGGCAGGGCCGGACGCAGGCAGCCGAACACCCCCGCCAGCCTTCCCGGCCTCGGGTTTCAAAGAGCGCTGCCCCCTCCTTGGGGCAGTGAAGCGGGGCCGGCGAGGCTCGATCCTCGCAGCGGTAGTCCGCAGTTATGTATGAGGCTCTCGCCTCGCCGGCCGGTCGGGGTTTTGGGCTTCGCCTGGGCGGGTACCGGGTTCGTGAACCCTGACGCCATCGAGCCCAGACCCCGAAC
>JAEYTN010000316.1 GCA_023433985.1 Pseudomonadota bacterium
CGGCCTGCTGGGCACCCGCTTCACCATGGAGCAGCCCTTCTACACCGAGGCGCTGCAGCAGCACGGTCTCGACGTCCTCGTCCCCGACGTCGGCATCACCAACCTCAACGGCATCATCTACGAGGAACTCTGCCTCGGCATCGTGCGCGACGAGTCGCGCCGCATCTATGTGGACGCCATCAGCCGGCTCGCGGCGCGCGGCGCCGAAGCGGTGATCCTGGGCTCCACCGAGATCGGCATGCTCATCGACGACAGCGTCAGCCCGCTGCCGACCTACGACACCACGGACCTCCATGCAAAGGCGCTGGTGGCCGAGGCGCTGCGCTAGCCGGAATGCGAAGCGGCCGGTGATTGCGCACCGGCCGCCCGTCTTGCACCTAGGGTGCGGATCAGAACTCGTTCCAGTCCTCGCTGATCGCGAGGTTGCCGCTGACCCGCGGGGCTGCCCGGCGCTGCGGGCGGGCGCCCTGCGCCGGGCTTGCCGCCTCGGCGACGGTGAACACCGCCACCACCTGGTCGAGCTCGCTGGCCTGGGCCTCGGTCTGCTCGATGGCGGCGTTGGTCTCCTCGACCAGCGCGGCGTTGTGCTGGGTCATCTCGTCGAGCGTGCGCACCGCACCGGTCATCTCGTCGATGGCGGAAGCCTGCTCGCGGCTCTGCTGGGCGATGCCCTGCAGCAGCTCGTGGTTGGTGCGGGCGCCCTCGAGCATCGCCTCGAGCTTGCGCGCCGCCTCGGCGACGAGCTTGGAGCCGCCCGCCACTTCCATGCCCGACTGCTCGATCAGCGCCTTCACCTCCGACGAGGCTTCGGCCGCCGACTGCGCAAGGCGGCGGACTTCCACCGCCACCACCGCGAAACCCTTGCCCGCCTCGCCGGCCCGCGCCGCTTCGACGGAAGCGTTTAGGGCGAGGAGGTTGGTCTGGAACGCAATGTCGTCGATGAGCCCGATGATGTTGCTGATCTTGCCCGACGACTGGGTGATCCGCTCCATCGCCTCGGTCGCCTGCTGCATCACCGCGCCGCCTTCTTCGGCCGTACGCGAGACTGCGGCGGCGCTGCCGCTCGCCGATTCCGCCCGCTTGGCGTTCTCGGCCACGGTGCCGGCAAGCCGCGCCATCGTGCCGGCGGTCTCGGCGATGGTCGCCGCCTGCTTGGTGGTGCGCTCGCTCAGGTCGTTGGCGCCCGACAGGATCTCGGCCGTCGCCGTCTTGAGCCCGCCCGAGGTGGCGCGCAGCTTGGTGACCACGTCGGTCAGCTGGTCGCCCACCGCATTGGTGTCGTCCTTGAGCCGCTGCAGCGCGCCGGCATACTCGCCCTCCATGCGCTTGGTGAGGTCGGCCCGCGCCAGCGCCGACAGCACCGCGCCGGTCTCGGCGATCGAACGGTCGACGGTCTCGAGCAGCTGGTTGACGCTGCCTGCGAGCCGCGCGAGGTCCGCGTCGGCATATTCGCCGGTGATCCGGTGCGAGAAATCGCCCTCGAGCGCCGCACCCACCGTATCGCTGATCTCTTCGTTGAGCGAGGCGGCCGCGTTGGCGCGCGCCGCCACCTGCTTGGCGCTGAGCTCGGCCTCGCCGGCGAGCAGGTCGCGGTTCTTGAGCGCCTCGCGGAAGATGCCGAGCACCCCCGCCAGCGCACCGATCTCGGTGACCATCTGCCGCCCGTTGGGCGCAACGTCGAGATCGCCTTCGGCGAGGCGGTTGAAATCCGCCGTCATCTTCGAGAGCGGCGCGATCATCGTCAGGCGGCTCAGCACCACGGTGGCGAGCACCAGCACGATGATGAGCGCGAGGCCGCCCCAGTTGATCACCGTGGCCATGCCCGCATCGGCGGCGGTGCTGCCCAGCTGTTCGCCATTGGCCGCCTCGATGATGTCGGAGACGCGCGCCATCTCGGCTTCGAGCGCTTCGAACTGCGCATCGAATTCCGGCAACGCCTTCTGCGCGTCGATCATCTTCAGCCGGCTGACCATGTCCACCAGCCCGACGGCGGAGGTGACATAGGCCTCGATCGGTCCCTTGACGCTGTCGAGCGCCTCGCGCACCGCAGGGGGCACGTCGAGCGTCGCCTGCCGTTCCACCGTAGCCAGAAGCCCGGCGGCGGCTTCCTCCGCCTTGGCCGCCGCTGTCTTTACCGTGGTGAAGTCGCCGCGCGAACCGGCATAGAGGCTCCTGAGGGCAATGCCGCGCAGGCCGTCGAGCTCGGCATCCGCGCTCATATGCGCGCGCATGGACGCCATCATCAGCTCGGCGCGATCGCTCGAACGTTCGAAATTGCCCGAAACATAGAACCCGGCGCCAGCGATCAGGAGGCCCACCAGGACCAGCGACGCACATTGCACCAGGACGAACGTACCAGCCCGCAGCGACCACGGTCGCCGGCCTTCCGCCTTCCCCTCAACCTTCATTCTTGAAGCTCCGCTGGCCAAGACTTTCTGTCCTTTTGGGCGCTGGCCATAGACATCCCCGGGCCAGAAGGTGACGGCCGAGTGTTAATGTCCGATTGATGCCGGCCCGCCACGGATGATTTCGTTGTCGCGGCGGGCCCGGGATCCGCTCAGAACTCCGCCCAGTCGTCCACCTTGAGCGCCGCGTTGCCGCGGCTGAGGTAGCGGTCGGCGGCGCTCCTGGCGCGCTGCGCCAGGCTCATGTGCTGCGGCTGCACCGCCGCTGGAGCCGCGGCAACGGCCGGCGCCTGGCCCACCGTGAACACCGCCACGATCCGGTCGAGTTCCACCGCCTGCGCCTCGGTCTGCTCGATGGCGGCGTTGGTCTCCTCCACCAGGGCGGCATTGTGCTGCGTCATCTCGTCCATCTGCCGCACCGCCGCATTGACCTCCTCGATCGAGGCAGCCTGCTCGCGGCTCTGCTGCGCGATGCCGTCGAGCAACGCGCGGTTGCGCCGTACCGCCTCGAGCATGGCCTCGAGCCGGCGCGCGGCATCGGCCACGAGCTTGCTGCCGGACGCGACTTCCGTCGCCGACTGCTCGATCAGCGCCTTGACCTCGCTCGACGCCTCGGCCGCCGACTGTGCCAGCCGCCGCACTTCCACCGCCACCACGGCAAAGCCCTTGCCGGCCTCCCCTGCCCGCGCGGCTTCGACCGAGGCGTTGAGGGCGAGCAGATTGGTCTGGAACGCAATGTCGTCGATCATGCCGATGATGTTGCTGATCTTGCCCGAGCTATCGGTGATCCGCTCCATCGCCTCGTTGGCACGCAGCATCACCGCGCCCCCATCCTCGGCCGCGCTGGTGACGGCCACGGCGTTCTCCGACGCGCTGCCGGCCCGCTCGGCGTTGGAGATCACCGTCTGCGACAGTTGCTCCATCGCCGCCGAGGTCTCCTCGATGGTCGCCGCCTGCTTGGTGGTGCGCTCCGAAAGATCGTTGGCGCCCGACAGGATTTCTTCCGTTGCCGTGCGCAGCCCCTGCGAGGTGAGGCGCAGCTGCGCGACGATTTCGCTCAGCTTCTCGGCCACCGTGTTGGTGCTGTCCTTGAGCCGCGCGAACTCGCCCTCGTAGTGCCCCTCCATCCGCCGCGTCAGGTCGGCTTCGGCGAGCGCGGCCAGCACCGACCCCGCCTCGTTGAGCCCGTCGCTCACCGTGCCCATCAGGCGGTTGAAGTTGGCGGATACCCGCTCGAGGTCCTTGTCGGCGAAGCGCATGGCGATGCGCTGCGAAAGGTCGCCGCGCAGCGTGGCGTCGACCACGCCTTCGAACGCATCCTGGAAACCCTGCATTTCGCGCGCCCGTTCGGCGGCCCTGGCATGGCGGCTGCGCTCGTCCTCGTTCATTTCGGCGACGCGGATGCCGTTCTCCTTGAACACCTGCACCGCCGCGGCCATCTGGCCGATCTCGTTCCTTTCCCCGGCATAGGGCACCTCGACCGCAAGGTCGCCGTCGGCGAGGCGCGCCATGACGTCGGTGACCCTGGCCAGGGGCCGCGTGACCGAGCGGGTGGCGACCAGCGCGGCTGCGGCGACGCCGAGCAGCAGGCCCAGCACCGTGACGCCGCCCACCAGCGGCGCCAGCATGGCCTCGAAGGCGTCGAGGTCGGCCTTGATGGCGTCGAACTCTTCCTTGTCGGCCTTCACCACGGCGTCGATCTCGGCCTGGTAGGCCTTGCGGTTGGCGCGGTTGGCGTCGTTGTTGCCCTGTTCGTTGGCCTGGACCGGGTCGATGGTGCCGAGCCGCACGGTTTCGGACCGGAACGTGCGGAACTCGGCGGCACGCGCCTTCAGCTTGTCGAACTCCGCCGCCTGCGCGGCGGGGATCAGTGCCTGCCACTGCGCCAGGTGCGCGTCGATCTTGTCGAGCGATGCAAGCATGCCCTCGCCGAAGGGCTTCGCCTGCTCCACCGTTTCTGAGGCGTAGATGCCGCGAGCATCCATCACCACGGCGGTGACCAGCCGGTTGAGATGCTCGCCGGCAAAGGCACGGGCCGAGGCGTTCTCGAGCTGCTCGACCTTCTGGCTGAGGGCCGCGGCCGAATAGACGGCGATGCCGCCCACGCCGCAGACGACCAAACCCATGATCGCGACGATCAGAAAGATGCGCGTGCTGATCTTCATGCGCGGCACTCCGGCTCGGAAAACATGGCAAAACTCCCCCCGGCCGCGGACCGCCCGAAGGCCGGCCGCAGGCGCGACGTCGCTGGTTTCAAAGTGATCAACGTGCAGCCCCGCATTGTCCGGCCGCCATCCTGGCGCCCGGCGATAGTTCGACGACAACTGCATTCCCGAGGTCGGAAGCTAACCGGTCACGCTTAATGAGCGGTGAATTGCTTCCGGACCCGTACATAGGGCGGAAAACGAAACGGGCGCCGCAATGGGCGCCCGTCGGAAACTTGTCTGCGGCAGCGTCTCAGTGCGCCGGCGTGCCGGTGCTCGAGGCCTCGAGCAGCAGGTTGCGCCAGGCGTCGATCTCGGCCTGGATGCGCATTTCGTCGTCGGCCGTGCTCGCTGCCTCCTTGGCGGTGAGCCCGGCGGCGATCAGCGCTTCGATGCGGCTGCGGTCGAACTGCGCGATGTCCTCCGCCTCTTCGGCGAGGATGGTCAGCCCCTCGGGCGACACGTCGGCAAAGCCGCCACGCACGTAGTAGACGTGGGCGACGTTGGAGTTGTCCGTCACCGTCACGAAGCCCGGCTTCAGCGTCGTCATCAGCGGGGCGTGGTCGCCCAGCACGGTGAAGTAGCCGTCGGTGCCCGGCACGGTGACCGACTTCACGGTCTCCGACAGCAGCAGCCGCTCGGGCGAGACGATTTCGAGTTTGACGCCTTCGGCCATGGTTCAGTTAGCGAACAGCGAACAGCGAGTAGCGAATGGTTCCGCCGGCTCCTCTATCCCTATTCGCTACTCCCTATTCGCTATTCGCTTGTTGAGGCTATGCCCGATTACGCTGCTGCAGCCAGCTTCTGCGCCTTCTTGACCGCATCCTCGATGGTACCGACCATGTAGAAGGCGGCTTCGGGGAGGTGGTCGTATTCGCCGTTCACCAGGCCCTTGAAGCCCTTGATGGTGTCTTCGAGCTGCACGAACACGCCCGGCGCGCCGGTGAAGGCCTCGGCCACGTGGAACGGCTGGCTCATGAAGCGCTCGACCTTGCGGGCGCGGGCCACGGTCAGCTTGTCCTCTTCGGAAAGCTCGTCCATGCCCAGGATGGCGATGATATCCTGCAGCGCCTTGTAGCGCTGGAGGATCGCCTGCACCGAACGGGCGACGTTGTAGTGCTCTTCGCCCACGATGTTGGCCGAGAGCATGCGCGAGGTGGAGTCCAGCGGATCCACGGCCGGGTAGATGCCCTTCTCGGAGATGGCGCGGTT
>JAEYTN010000341.1 GCA_023433985.1 Pseudomonadota bacterium
GCCGGGATCCGGACGGCAACTCGATCCACCTCGACGGGATATGGGCGCGCAAGGCGCGGCTGCATCTCGAGTTCGCCTCGACGGGATTGTCGCTGTCGGTGCTGAGCGTGTTCAAGGAGATGGCGCAGGACGCCGACCTGATCCACTACCACTTCCCCTGGCCGATGATGGACGTGATCCACTTCCTCGCGCGCACGGACAAGCCGGCGGTTGTGACCTACCACTCGGATATCGTGAAGCAGCGCTGGCTGAGGACGGCCTATGAGCCGCTGATGCACCGGTTCCTCGACTCGGTGGGCAGCATCATCGCCACTTCGGAGCCATACGCCGAGACGAGCCGGGTGCTGGCTCGCCACCGCGACAAGGTGACGGTGATCCCCATCGGCACCGAAGACATCGCTCGGCGCCCGCTGCCCGAGGCCCGGCGGAGACATTGGCGTGAGCGGCTGGGCCCGCGATTCTTCGTGTTCGTGGGAGCGCTGCGCTACTATAAGGGCCTGCACTTCCTGCTCGATGCGGCGGCCGAGACGGGCTTTCCCGTGGCCATCATCGGTACGGGCCGGATGTCACGGCAGTTGCGCGAGGCGGTGGCGGCGCGCAATCTCGCCAACGTGCATCTGCTGGGGGAACTTCCGGAGGACGAGAAGGCGCTGCTGCTCGACATGGCCTACGGCTTCGTCTTCCCCTCGCACCTGCGCTCGGAGGCGTTCGGGGTGGCGCTGCTGGAGGCGGCCGCCTCGCGGCTGCCTATGGTGTGCTGCGAGATCGGCACGGGGACGAGTTACGTGAACCGGCATGGCGAGACTGGATACGTGGTGGCGCCGGCAGATCCGATGCGCCTGGCCGATGCGATGCGGACCCTGTGGGCCGACCCGGCGGCGGCGCAGCGGATGGGTCACAACGCCCGCGCCGTTATGAGACGCTGTTCACCGCCCGACAGATGGGGGCGGAGCACGCCGCACTTTATGCCAGGCTGCTGGGCGTGGAGCGGCCGCTCGCGGCGAGCCTCGCCTAACCCATGAAAATCCTCAGCCTCAATGCCTGGGGCGGCAAGCTGGGCGCGCCGCTGATCGACTTCCTCAAGGCGGAAGAGGCGGATGTGCTGTGCCTGCAGGAAATGGTGCACACGCCGACGACCCGGAAGGAATGGCTGACCTATCGCGACGGGGACCATGTGCTGCCGCAGCGCACCAACCTGTTCGCCGAGCTGACAGCGGCCTTGCCGGACCATGCCGGAACGTTCTGCCCGACCTCGCAAGGGGAGCTCTGGGATGACGGGGCAGCAGTGCCCTCGCAGTTTGGAATCGCGACCTTCGTGCGGCGGTCGCTGCCGATCATCGGGCAGGTACAGGGCTTCGTGCACAAGGAATACTCGCCCGACGGCTATGGCGAGCACCCTCGCCCCCGGAACGCGCATGTCGTTCGCATCCACGATGCGGCGCGGAGCCGGGTGGTGACGGTGGGACACATGCACGGCCTGCGCGACCTCGAAGCAGGCAAGGCAGATACGCCGGAGCGGCTGGCCCAGGCACGGGCACTGGCACGGCTGGTGTCGGTGGTGGCGGAACCGGGCGATGCGATCGTTGTCTGCGGGGATTTCAATGTGGAACCAGCGAGCGCGACGTTCGCGGTGCTCGCCGAGGCCGGGCTGGAGGAGCTGGTGCGCCGCTACGGCATCGCGGGGACACGGACTTCGCACTACGCCAAGCCGGGCCGATACGCGGACTATATGCTGGTGAACGACCGGGTGGATGTGCAGGCTTTCGCCGTGGTGACCACGCCCGAGGTATCGGGCCACTGCCCGCTGGTCCTGGCGTTCTAGCGTCGGCGAACGCGTAAACAGATGCGTTGACGGATGCCTCCGCAGGGTTTCCGGGTCGTCTTGGTCGTACTATGCTCGCGAGACCGGATCGGCCTCGAGGACGATATGGCATATCTCGCAGTGGCTATCATGGGCGCCGTGATCGGGCTCGCCTTCTGCCTGCTGGATTTCAGCTGGGGCACGCTGCGATTCTTTGCCGGATGGTTCAACGTCCACCCGGCCACGATGCTGGCCCTCAGCGCCATCGGCGGCGCGGTTATCATCAGCGCCGAGTTCTGGCTCGCAACTGCGGTGTGGCAGGCGCTGACCTAGCGCAGCCGCGACGGGACCCGCGAGCCCCGCCGCTTCGCTCCGCGTTGGCGTTACGCGTCTCCTACCAGGAGACGCGCATGCCTGCCTGACCCTGATAGCCGACGGCGCCGGTATTCTCGCCCTGGGCGTAGGCGCCCTTAAGCTGGGTCCAGATCGTCGCGCTGTCCGAGAAGTCGGCCTGGAAGCCAGCCCCGACCTCGACGCGCGTCCCGCCCATGCCGGTGGCCTGGTCGAAGCCATCGACAGTGGTGGTCTTCTGCTCGTTGACATCGTGGGACACGCCCAGGTCGACGTAGGGGGCGAACATGCCCATCCTGGCCTCGGCGCGCACGCCGCCGCGAACGTAGAGCGAGCTGCTGTCGCCGAACTGCGCGCCACCGACCCAGTCGGAAGTCAGGCCGTCGTACGAGCTGGTCTGGTACACCAGTTGCCCCCACGGCGTGATGCTGGCCTGATCGTCTCCGAGCCGGAAGCCCGCCTCGACGGCAGCAAGTCCGGTGTGGCTGGAGATGGTGAGCGCACTGGCGGCGGTAGGCGAGAAGGTCCAATCGCCGAAGCCATACTGGCCGATCGCGTCGATATAGGCGTTGCCGTTGTGCCAGGTCGCATAGGCGCCGCCCGAGAAGACGTTGCCCTGCAGGCCGGCCGTTCCCGTCTCGGTTTCGACCCCGCTGCTCGAGGCGGAGTAAGAGCCCAGCACGCCGGCCCTCAGATCGCCCATCTGCACGATGTCCACACCATACTGGCCGTAGGCGAGGTCCTGGGTGTTGTCGACGATGTCGTCCACCTCCGTGCGGACAACGCCGGCACGGCCCCAGGTGGTTTCGAGCTCGCCCGAGCCGCGACGCTCTAGGAAGGTTCCCAGCGTCTCGACGCCGGCCTGATGCGCCGTGCCGGTAAGCGTCGCGAGGCCATAGGTCTCGTCCTGCACGATGGCGCGGAGGCCGTAGACGATGACCGAGGGGTCGGTGTTGTCGAAGTAGAGATCCTCTGTCGGGTTGCCGATCTGGTCGGTGCCCGCCACGACCTGCGTCGGGTCGGCGTTGCGGACGCGGCGATCGAGCAGCAGCTCGTGGCCGTTCTGGGTGAAGCGCTGGGCCAGGTAGACGTTGCTCAGCGGGTCCTCATCGCCGCCGATCTTCAGCAGTTCGAGGGCGGCGAGGTTGCCCAGCGGCGTGGACTGGGTGGACTCCCAGCGTTGCAGCGTGATGGCTAGGACGCCGGGGCCCGTGCCGTTCAGCCCGGTGAAATCGCCCGCGACGTTGATCTGCGAGTAGTCGTTGCCGGCGCCGGGCTGCGGATCGTTCTCGCCGAACCTGACCCATAGCGTCTCGTTGCCGTTGTTGCTCTCGAAGACGCCGGGATTGTAGGTGCCGGGCGACGAGCCGGGCGCCACGATGCCGTTGGCATCGAGGGTAAAGCGACCAAGGATGACGACGTTGCCGCTCAGGTCGACCTGCGCACCCGTTCCGGCATAGAGATTGTCCAGCAGGCTGCCCGAGTTGAAGCGGGCTGAGGCGCCGCCTGAACGTTGAAGTCCCCGGCGACCGCGTTGCCGGTCCAGTTCACGCCGGCCAGGAGATACACGTCGGTGGCGCCCATGCCGGGGGTACGAACAGCATCCTCATCGAGGATATCGCCCTCAACGGTATCGCCGTTGTCGATGATGAAGGTGACGTTGCCGTCGAAGGCATTGCCGGTGGGAGAGGTCCCGTCGCGGGTGACGACCAGCAGCGGCCCCTCGTTCTCGAGCTTCGTACCGGCGCCGAGCCTGACATAGGCGGGGTTGCCGACGAGGCCGTCCGTGGGAGGGCTGCCGTAGCCGCCAATGTATCAAGTATCGCGGTAGCCGTGCCGTCGGCGATATCCCAGATTTCGCTCGGATTCCACACCAGCGCCGAGCTGCCATCACCGCCGGTGCCACCGGTGCCACCGGCGCCGGCCGTGCCGTCGCCGCCTCCGTGCCCGGAGTAGCCGTCCTCGCCTTCACCGTCGCCTCTGATGGGGTCGGAAGGCCAGCCGTTGTTGCCGTCGACCCCCGCATCCCCGGTAACCGTCTGCTCGAGGCCATTCATCGAGCCGCCGACCGACGTTTCCGACGAGAAGGTCAGTTCGCTGATCTCACCGAGACTTCCGCCCCCGGGCACGTCGAGCGTGACAGCTCCCGTCACATGGTCGACGGACGCAACGGTGGTTCCCGGTGGGATGCCAGGACCGGACACCAACATGCCCTCGGACACATCGTCTACCATACCCGGATTGATGAAGGTCACCTCCGAGCCGCCGACGCCGGATACGCCGGAGAAGTTCAGTTGCTCAGGTTTTTCGGTGAGGAAGACCGGGTTGTCGTTCGCGTCGACAAGCTTCACGACGCCATTGTTGATCGAGCCGATGAACACATCGCCCGACAAGCCGGTGCCAGTGACACGCATGCCCTCGACGAGGCCGCTATTGGAGACACGCAGTTCGTCCGAACCGACGCGCGCCTGTTCATAGGTGACGTCGAAGCTGATCAGGTCGGCAGGGGGCGTGCCGCCGCTGACAGTCAGCCGGGTTTCCATGACGCCACCGCCAAGGTCGACGTACTCCACACCCGTGACCGTGACGCTGTTGTTCCCGAATTCGCCTCCGCTCAGCACCATGCCCGGCATGAAGACCGCGTTCTTGCCCGGCAGGGTAATGGTTTGCCCGCTGACACCCTTGATCTGGCTGCTGTCCACCTCGGTGAAATCCAGGAAGGTCACGGGCGTGGGCGGTATAGTGTTCGCGGTGATAGCGTTCCACTCGTCCTCCGACAGTGCGCGGCTCAGCGTGATAGTAGAACCGCTGAACGACTCGATCCTCACATCGGTCTTCACGCCGTCGATCATCAGGATCGACTTAACGGGCGCCTGACTGAGGCTGATGTTTCCATTGAGGGGAAGGAAATGCAGCTGGTTGCCAGATTGGCCTGCGGTGCGAATGAGGTCGCTACGTGCCGCCACGAACAAGTCGGAACTGAGGGTGACCGGGGCGAAGTTCACGGTCTTGCCGGAGATGCTGGTAATCGTCACGGGGCTGGGTACGCCGGGCACGACGATCTGCATGCCGGGCGTCAGTGCCTTGTTCGCGTCTGTCAGAGTCAGCGAACTCACGGTGTAGTTGCCGTTGCCATCCGGCTGCAGCGCGAGGTCGAAGTAGTAGGAGGAGATTGGGACGAAAGGCAGCTCGATGTCCGCCAGGCCGATCTGCACTTCGCCGAGATTCACCGAGGGATCGCTGCCGCCGGTGCCGCCAATGGCCGTGTTGCGGGTGAAATCGACGTTGTTGAGAGCGAGGCTGACATCTTCATCGACAAAGATCACGCCGCCGAGGCCGGCACCGCCGCCGAGGCCGGCACCGCCGCCGCTGCCGGTGCCACCCTGGGTGACGAAGTTGGTGAAAATCTTGTCCGAAATGGTGTAGTCGCCGATCGACCCCTGGATCACGCCGTTCGGCGTAATACCCGTCATGTCGCCGGCATCGGCCCCGAACCCACCCGACGCGAGGATGCCGTCGGCAGCATCCGGAAGGGCGCCATTCAGCCTGTCCGCGCCATCCTGGGTGAGCAGGATCACGCCGCCGCCGCCATTGCCGTTGACCACGGTGCGCGTGTCCTGCGCGCGTGCTGGACTGCTGTCCACAGCCACAGATACGCCGATGGCCAACGCCAGTAACGACACCCCGGTCATGGCGTCGCGCGCCAACTTTGTCAGGGCAAAAGAAAGCTCATCCGCCGGCTGAACATGCAGCCGGCCGTCCAAAGGAGTAGCTATTGTAAATATTCCCATTCAGACCGGCGTCCCAACACGCAGCCTGAACAGGAAAATCGTGCCGCACGACTGAGTGGTAATCAACCGCTAACACTTTTGGCCGCAGAGCCGCCGCCATGCCAGCTGACTCGCCACAGACATGCCTAGTTTCAGCAACTTAGCTGCCGCACAGGGGCTTGACGGAGGAGAAAGACTCTGTGGTGATTCGGTCACACAGTCTCAAAACCGTTCGGAGAAAACTGAACCCGACGCGATGCTGTGACATCGCCGGCGGGAAACACCGCGGAAGAGCCGGTCGACTCAGTGGCTTGATGCGGTGCCCCGACAGTCACTGCGCGAGGGCGGCGAGCGCCCGATCCAGACCAGTCGGGCTCAGCGGGAATTTCAGCGGCTGCCGATTGGTCAAGACGACCGATGCGGAGAGCGTCTTGGTACTCGAAAGCTTCTCGAGAAAGTCAGGTGTCAGGTTGGCGATAGCCCGGCAGCTGCCCTCGCCGCAGCCTTCGAAGGGCATGCCGATCGGCTCGGGGGTGCCGGCATCCAGCGTGAGGCCGGCATCGACCAGTACCGTCTCCGGCACCTGCCAAAGGCCGACCAGCCCCCCGCGCCCATCCTGAACGATGCGCCAGACGAAGACCGGGGCCCCGGTTTCAGCGACCTTGAG
Organism: Pseudomonadota bacterium; assembly: GCA_023433985.1. GTDB lineage: Bacteria > Pseudomonadota > Alphaproteobacteria > Rhizobiales > Devosiaceae > Devosia_A. Next base: position 6,590 of record JAEYTN010000341.1, read on the forward strand.
CTGCTGGCTGGCCGAGCAGCTTGGTGCTGCGCCCGGCTTTGCTTCGATGCAGATGAAGCGCCAGTCGCCGAAAGTTTCGTCGCGCAGGACGCGTACGTTCTGCGGTTCGAGGCTGGCGGTGACCGGGGCCGGGTCGGGTGTAGGCACAGAGGCCGGAACCGGCGCGGGATCGGCAGCCGGAACGGAGGCCGCCACCTCGACGGCCGGCGTCGCTCGAGGGGTGGAGGCTACGGTAACGTCGCTGCCGGTAAACAGGGCGACGAGCTTCGCCGGTGGCAAAATGCCGGTGACGACCCCGGCGACGACAGTCAGCAGCGCGCCGAGCAACATCAAGAGCGCGGCCGACAGGATGGCGGATGCCCCGCTGCCCGAGCCGCCTCGACGAAAATGTTCCGGCTCGGTTCCCCGCATCGCGTCGCCTCACGCCTCTATCGGTCCAGCGTATTTCAGCCGAAGCGCCCGTGACCATCCCCTAAATGAACCGAAGGGCCGTAAGGGGAGGAGAAGCGATGACATGGGGGGAAGTGGTGCCCGGGACCGGGGCACCATAAACTAAAGATATCAATACTTTATCGAAAGTGGGACAGTTGGGTGATCCCACGCTGACGTAGGGTTTCTTCTGCCTAGTGTCCCACCGTCATAAGGTCGTAGTGTGCTCGACAGGAACCCGCACAGCTCGT
>JAEYTN010000354.1 GCA_023433985.1 Pseudomonadota bacterium
CGACCGTACCGGCCTGCTCCACCAGCTCACCCGCACCATCTCCGATCTCAACCTCACCATCGGCTCGGCCCATATTGGCACCTACGGCGAAAAGGCCGTCGACGTCTTCTATGTCACCGACCTCACCGGCCATAAGATCGACGCCCGCACCCGCCAGAAGAAGATCCACGAGGCCCTCCTCGGTGTCTTCCAGAACGAAGGCGAGGAGAAGCTGCCCAGGGTGGTGAATGGCTGACCTCTCCACGCGCGCCATCCTCTCCCGCTTGCGGGGGAGGGGGACCACGCGAAGCGTGGTGGAGGGGGGAGCAACGGGCGCAGGGCCCGCTATTTGCGCCACAAGGCAGGCTGCATGAGCCTCTACCGCAACTTCCTCTCCGTCGGCGGGCTCACGCTGGTCTCGCGCATCTTCGGCTTCATCCGCGATGCGCTGATGGCCGCCGTGCTCGGCATCTCGCCCGTTTCCGACGCCTTCAACGCCGCCTTCCGCTTCCCCAATCTGTTCCGCCGCCTCTTCGCCGAGGGCGCCTTCAATACCGCCTTCGTGCCGATGTTCTCGTCCGCCCTCGAAACCGAGGGCAACGAGGGCGCCAAGGAGCTGGCGAGCCGCATCATGAGCTGGCTGGTCGCCGCCATCCTCGTGGTCACCCTCCTCGTCGAGATCTTCGCCGAAGCCATCATGGTGCCGTTCGTCCCCGGCTTCCTCAACGATCCGGAGAAGTTCGAGCTCACCGTCTTCCTCACCCGGATCATGTTCCCCTATCTCGCCTGCATGTCGCTGATGGCTGCCTATGCGGCGATCCTCAACAGCCTCGGCCGCTTCTTCGCCGCTGCCTTCGCCCCGGTGGTGCTGAACCTCGTCAACATCTCGGCGTTGATCCCGCTGGCCATCCTCACCCTCCAGGATCGCGACACCGCCTTCTGGGTCGCCGTCGCCACGCTGCTCGGCGGGATTGCGCAACTGGCGCTGGTCTATGGCGCCATTCGCCGGGCCGGCTTCGCCCCGAAAATCCGCTGGCCCCGCCTCGATCCCGAGGTGCGACGCTTCTGGGCTCTTGCGGTGCCGGCCATCGCCGCGGGCGGCATCACCCAGATCAACATCTTCGTGGGCACCATCATCGCCTCGGGCGCCGACGAGGTGATCTCGATCATCTACAATGCCGATCGGCTCTACCAGCTGCCGCTCGGCATCATCGGCATCGCCATCGGCACGGTGCTGCTGCCCGAGCTCAGCCGCCACATCGGCGCCGGCCGCGAAGCCGAGGCGCGCTCGAGCCAGAGCCAGAGCCTGTTCCTCTCCATGCTGCTCTCGATGCCGGCCGCCGGTGCGCTGATCGGCCTCGCGCTGCCCATCGTTCGCGTGCTGTTCGAACGTGGCGCCTTCGGTCCCGGCGACAGCGTTAACGTTGCGCAGGCGCTCGTCGCCTTCGCCGTCGGCGTCCCCGCCTTCGTGCTGATCCGCGTGCTGCAGCCCGGCTTCTTCTCGCGCAAGGACACCAAGACCCCCACATGGTTCGCCGCCATCTCGCTGGTGGTGAACATCGGCCTGTCGCTCGCCCTGTTCGGCAGCCTCAAGCATGTCGGCATCGCGCTCGCGACCTCGATCGCGGCCTGGATCAATGTCGTCCTCCTCGCCGTCTTCCTCGCTCGCCGCGGCCATTTCCGCCTCGATGGCACCGAGTGGCGGCAGCAGGTGATGATCACCGTCCTCACCGCCGTGATGGCCGCTGCGCTTTACGGCACCGTGCTGCTGCTCGGCCCTGTATTCGACCCCGGCTACTTCTTCCCGGCGCAGGCGCTGGCGCTTCTCGCGCTCTGCGTCTTCGGCGCCGCGCTGTATTTCGCGCTCCTCCACGTCACCGGCGTGCAGCGCCTCGGCGCCCTGCTGCGGCAGTTCCGGCGGCCGAAGAAAGCCTGAGGCTTGCCTAGCCGCGCCCGGATGCGCGATAAGCCCCACCTCTCCTAGGGAAATACCTCCATGCCGTTCACCCCGCGCGTCTTTTCCGGCACCCAGCCCTCGGGCGACCTGCACCTCGGCAACTATCTCGGCGCCATCAAGCGCTATGTCGAAATGCAGAAGACGCACGAGTGCATCTATTGCGTCGTCGACATGCACGCGATCACCGTGTGGCAGGAACCCGACGAGCTCAGGCGCGCCACGCGCGAAGTCGCGGCCGCCTACGTCGCTGCGGGCGTCGATCCCAGAAAGAACATCGTCTTCAACCAGTCGCGCGTCCCCGGCCATGCCGAACTCGCCTGGGTGTTCAACTGCGTCGCCCGCATGGGTTGGATGAACCGCATGACGCAGTTCAAGGACAAGACGGCCGGCAAGAATGCCGAGAACGTCTCGCTCGGCCTCTTCGCCTATCCCTCGCTGATGGCGGCCGATATCCTGCTCTACAAGGCGACGCACGTGCCGGTGGGCGACGACCAGAAGCAGCACCTCGAGCTCACCCGCGACATCGCCACCAAGTTCAACAACGACTACGCCAGGTCGATCGCGGAGCAGGGGCTGGACCCCGAGTTCTTCCCCATCACCGAGCCGGTGATCCAGGGGCCGGCCACCCGCGTCATGAGCCTCAAGGACGCCAGCAAGAAGATGAGCAAGTCGGACCCCGCCGAGGGCGCCCGCATCCTGCTCATGGACGATGCCGACCAGATCTCCAAGAAGATCAAGCGCGCCACCACCGACCCCGAGCCGCTGCCCTCCGAGGAAGCCGGCCTCAAGGGCCGCGCCGAGGCCGACAATCTCGTCGGCATCTATGCCGCGCTCAGCGACACCACCAAGGCCGCCGTGCTGCAGCAGTTCGGCGGGCAGGGCTGGGGCGCGTTCAAGCCGGCGCTGGCCGACCTCGCCGTCGAAAAGCTCGCGCCCATCGCCGCCGAAGTGCGCCGCATGACTGCCGATCCGGCCTTCATCGACGCCTTCATGGCCGACGGCGCCGAGCGGGCGGGCGAGATCGCCGAAAAGACCATGGCGGAAGTCCGCAGCGTCGTCGGGTTCATCCGCTGAGCTTGCGGCGCACGGCGTGCTCTGGGACAATAGACCCTCAACAGTGAAGGTGGCGGGCCTTGGCTGAGATCGGACGCGACTACAAGCGGAAGTTCCTCGTCGTCGTCGACGACAGCAAGGAGACCGACCGCGCCATCACCTTCGCGGCCCACCGCGTCAAGCGTACCGGCGGCACCGTGGTGCTGCTCTCGGTGATCGAGACGCAGGATTTCAACCAGTTCCTCGGCGTCGAGGAAGTGATGCGCGCCGAAGCGCGCGACACCGCCGAACGCCTCGTCGACGCCCGGCTCGCACGCATCGCGCAATGGGGCAACATCCGCACCGAGACCGCGATCCGCGAGGGCGACCTCGTCACCGAGATCGGCCGGCTGATCGCCGAGGACCCCGGCATCGCCATCCTCGTGCTCGCCGCCTCCAACTCCAAGGAGGGTCCCGGCCAGCTGGTCACCGATTTCGCCGCCCGCGCCGGCCACCAGGCCCTGCCGGTGATCATCACCATCATTCCCAGCACCATGACGGACGAGCAGATCATTGCCGTGACATAGTCGCCACCCAGCGGCCCGGCACCTTGCTTTCCTGAGCCCGAAACTCTATTTTAGAACCGTTCTAACACGAGTTCCTTGGCCCCGATGTTCATCCAGACCGAAGCGACGCCGAACCCGGCGACCCTGAAATTCCTGCCCGGCCGCGATGTGCTGGTCGGCGAGCCGCGCGATTTCCGCACCCGTGAGTCGGCCACCGTCTCCCCGCTCGCCGCTGCGCTGTTCGAGGTGCCGGGCGTCGAGGGCGTGTTCCTCGGCTCCGACTTCATCTCGGTCACCAAGGACCAGGCCGAGTGGAGCCACATCAAGCCGGCCATCCTCGGCGTCATCATGGAGCACTTCCTCTCCGGCAAGCCGGTGATCGGCGTCGGCTCGCCCGAAGCCGTTGCGGCCGAGGAGTTCTTCGAGCCCGAGGATTCCGAGACCGTCGAGGTCATCAAGGAGCTGCTCTCCACCCGCGTGCGCCCCGCCGTGGCCATGGACGGCGGCGACATCACCTTCAAGGGCTTCAAGTCCGGCACGGTCTACCTCCACATGCAGGGCGCCTGTTCGGGCTGCCCCTCCTCGACCGCCACCCTGAAGTCCGGCATCGAGAACCTCCTCCGCCACTTCGTCCCCGGCGTCGAGGCTGTCCAGCAGGTCTGACCCCGCTGACATCGCGAGAGTTTGGAGCGCCCGGCCCAGTGCCGGGCGCCTGCTTTCTGCCCGGCGAGGGGATGCCCCCTCCACCAGCCCTTCGGCTGGTTCCCCTCCCCCGCTAAAGCGGTGGAGGAGCACCGCGACGTCGGTGTTTGCCGATCTTGAGGCGCTGAGGATGCCTTGTTCCTCCACCGCAAAGCGGGGGAGGGGGACCACCCGAAGGGTGGTGGAGGGGGCGTCCCCCGCCCCCGACCCCC
>JAEYTN010000364.1 GCA_023433985.1 Pseudomonadota bacterium
GGCCGCATCACATATTGCCGGTTGGCCTCGTGGATGTGGATCGGCACCCCACCCAGCGCTTCGGACCAATCCACCATCGAGGAATAGAAATGCGGATGCGAGATCGCGATCGCCCGCACCCCGCCCAGTTCCCTGATCCGCGCAACGCCCTCGTCGGTAACCAGCGGCGTGCAGTCCCACAGGATTCCGCCGCCCGGCTGCCGGATCAGCAGCATGCGCTGCGCGATGGCGATCCCGGGCGTTGCCCCGATCCCCACCAGCCCCGGCTCCTGCTCCTTGAACTCGAGGCTGTGCTTGTGCTGCAGCTCCGCCAATGTCGTCCAGCGCTGCCCCGCCGCCGTCACATACTGCCGCTCGTCATCGCAGATGGCGCAACGTTCGGGGGGCGCTTCCGAGGGCGCATAACCCACCCCGCAGGTGACGCAGATGAAGGACTGCATGCGAGAACTCCGGTCGACAGGGTGCTGCCGCGTGTCAGTCTCGCCGATGCGCGGTGAAAAGCAACATGTTGTGACGGCGGCACGATCCCACCCCACGCGCCACCTCCCCCTCGACGGGGGAGCCAAGCGAAGCTTGTGAGCGACTCGGAGGGGGTGCAAGCTCCGCACCGAAGCGGCGGAGGCCTAAGCCACCAGCCCCTTCCACCGCTCGAGCTCGTCGAGCGTCTCCCCCGCCCCGGCCAGGACGAACTGGTAGATGTCGAAGCCACGCACCATAACGCCGTAATAGCCGGGCCGGGCGCGCGCCTCGTGCTTGAGCCTGAGGATGAGGTCGCGGTTGGCGGCCGAAAGGTCGGCGCGCAGGTTGGCGTCGCGCGCCTGCCGCACGGCGAAATCGAACGGCTCCCAGCCCCAGATGTCGCACTTCCAGGGATTGCCCGAGAAGTCCCTGAACTCGATACCCCAGTAGAGGCCGCCGCCGAGCCCATGGGGGTCGGCATAGTCGTTGGTGAAGCTGGCCTTGTGCAGCTGCAGCCCCGCCCGGTCCAGCTGGATGGCGATGTCGGCCGCGAGCCCCGTCCACTCGCCCCACCGCTCGGCCTCGCACGGCATGTGGATGTCGATGCCGCGCCAGGCCATCAGGTCGTAGCCGGCGCTGCCCGTCACCATCGCCTCGCCGAAGCGGGCATTGAGCAGGTCGAGCAGCCCCGTGTCGACCAGTATTGCGCGGGCCTCGGCCCGCAACTCGGCAGCAACGCGCCGCCTCTCTTCCGCGTCCTGAAGAGCAGCGTCCATTCCGGTTTCTCCCGTAGCCGGCCAGCGGGTCCCCGACGCCAGCCGCTCCCGTAGCCGGGAATCAAAAGCCCGGCTCGAAAGCCGGGCTGAACCTTGGTCCCGTTCGCGCCGAACCGTGGCGCGTCGCGGCACTCCGACCGATTACTCGGCCTTGGGCTCGGTCGCAGCAGCAGCCTCGGCGGCGGCAGCAGCGGCAGCCTCGGCCGCGTCCTTCTCGGCCAGTTCCTTGGCCAGCGCCTCGGCGGCGGCGATCTTTTCGGCCTCGCGAGCGTTCTTGGCCGCAACAGCGGCTTCGCGCTCCGATGCCTCGATCTTCTTGGTGCGGGCGCCCTGGTTCTCGAAGATACGGGCGGCCTTACCGCGACGGTCGCGCAGGTAGTAGAGCTTGGCGCGACGGACCTTACCGCGCTTGATCACCTCGACGCGGTCGATGTTCGGCGACAGCACGGGGAACACGCGCTCCACGCCCTCGCCGTACGAAATCTTGCGCACGGTGAAGCTTTCCATGATGCCGGTGCCGGAGCGGGCGATCACGACGCCCTCATAGGCCTGCAGGCGTTCCTTGTCGCCTTCGCGGATCTTGACCCACACCTTGACGGTGTCGCCATGGGTGAATTCGGGGTGCTTGGCCTTCTCGGCCAGCCTCGCATACTGCTCCTGCTCGAGCTCGGCGATGATCTTGGACATCTGATGTTCCGTTCTTGAAATCTTTTCGATGGAGCGTTTTGCCGGCTTGGTTAGGGCCGACCGCCCGGTCTTGGTTGCACGGATTTTATGCTGTTATTGGCCCAGCCTCAGGCATGGGCGAGCGCGGCTATAAATTAAGAGCGCCCGCGAGTCCAGCCACCCGCGGGCGCGATAGTCATGAAGCCGTCGTGATCGGGCTCAGAGCCAGCCGGCGAGCAGGCCTGCGCCGCCCAGCGCAAAGGCGGCGCCTGCCACCTGTGCCACCGGCTTGCCGAAGCGGCCGGCGAGCCTGCCCACGCCCAGCGCCGCGCCGATGCCGCTCAGGTGGAGCAGCGCCGTGGCGACCATGAAGCCCACGGCATACTCGAAGCCGGCCGCATTGGCCGGCATCTCCGCGCCATGCGCATGGCCGTGGAACACCGCGAAGGCGCCGACGAGCGACATGGCGGCGGCCACCGGCATCGGCTTGCCCCACGCGGCAGCGGCGCCGATCACGATCGACGAGAGCGCGATGCCGAGCTCGACGTAGGGCAGGTTCACCCCCGAAGTCCCGAGCCCGAAGCCGGCGGCCATGGCGCCGAGGAAGGCGAGCGGCACGAGGAACAGGGCGCGGCCGCCGAGCACGAAGGCGAAGACGCCGACCGCCACCATGGCAAGAACGTGGTCGAGGCCGCCTAGCGGGTGGAGCATGCCGGAAAGCAGCCCCGGCAGCTGCTCATGGCCCGGATGGGCGAAGGCAGCCGTGGGCAGCGCGATGAAGGCGAGGGCAAGAAGGGCGCGGGCGCGCATAGCGAAATCTCCATGGGCGGGACCCACCGTCCCGCATTCGAGCCAAACGTATGACGGCCGGTCTCCTGGCTCCGGACCTGTTCCCCACCGCCTTCCCGAGAGCAAACCAGTGGCACCTGGTGGGGTATTCGATCCGATACAGTCGCGGGGGCGGCGCCGGTTTGCCCCCCGCAGGGCGCCGGCTTCCCGTTTCACGTGGTTGTCGAACCACGCACCGTCAGTTCGATTAGTCGCAGGTTGCGTGGTCGAGATCAATCGGCTGCGACGCAAATGCCGCATGACGGCAAGCGACCCATGCGCTAAGCGTGGCGCCGAATGGAGACGCCCGTGGCCACTGCCCGCCACATTGCTGCCGAGCTGACCCGCGCCCTCGCGGTGCTGGCGCTCGTCTTCCTGAGCTTCGCCCACCAGCCGGCGACAGCGGTGACGCCGCACATCGACACGCTGACCGCGGCGGTGACGGCGAGCTATTGCGGCGACGTTCCGGCCGACGAGGGGGCGCACGCTCCCTGCCATGCCTGCCGTATCGGCGGCGGCGCCGACCTGCCGCCACCCTGCGGGGGGTTGATCCACCTGGCGGCGGCGATCGAGCCCGCCTTCCCCCAGCTGGCCGCTGCCACCTACGTCGTGGCGCCGCCCGATATCCCCGACGCCCGCGGCCCGCCCGCCCTCGCCTGAGCCCGCTTCACTTCCGGTTCAACCGCCGCCATGCGCGGCAATGCGAGATATTTCGATGCTCAAGCACACCCTGGCCACACTGCTGGCCCTCGTTTCCACTTCCGCCTTCGCTCATTCCGAGCATGCCCAGCCCGCCGAGGATTGCGCCCATGGCGGCGCCATGACCACGGCCGAGATGCAGATGGTGGCCGGCCACGTCGTGACCGCCGGCGACCTCGAGATTTCGGGCGCCTTCTCCCGCGCCACCCTGCCCAATGCGCCGGTGGGCGGCGGCTACCTCACCATCACCAACAAGGGCGCCGCCGACGACCGCCTGGTCTCGGTATCGAGCCCGGCCGCCGGGCTGTCGCAGATCCATGAGATGAAGATGGAAGGCGACGTGATGAAGATGAACGAGTTGCCCGACGGGCTCGTCATTCCCGCCGGCGGTACGGTGAAGCTCGAGCCGGGCGGCTACCACCTGATGTTCATGCAACTGACCGCGCCGCTGGTGGAAGGCCAGAGCTTTCCGGTGACGCTGACCTTCGAGAAGGCCGGCGCGGTGGAGGTTCAGGTCGAGGTCGGCAGCCCCGCCGCCAGGGAGCCCGCCATGGACCACTCGATGCATTCCGAGATCGTCACCCTGCACCTGGAGGACTTCGCATGAGCCCGACCGGCCTCTCCCGTTTCCGCATGATCCTCTGGGGGCTGGTGGTGATCGCCGCCCTGGGGGCCACGGCGCTCTTCGTCTTCAGCCCGCCGCGCAACCCGGCGACGACCGGGCTCGGCGGCGGCACCTATGCGCTGACCACCGCCACCGGCCAGCCTGTCGACCAGACCATGCTGACCGGCAAGCCCTCGCTGCTCTTTTTCGGCTACACCCACTGCCCCGACGTCTGCCCCACGACCATGGCCGAGATGGTGGATTGGTTCGGGCGTCTGGGACCGGATGCCGACAAGGTGCGCGCCTACTTCGTCACCGTCGACCCCGAGCGGGATACCACGGCGGTGCTGGGCGACTATGTCAGCTGGACCGACGGCAAGGTGACCGGCATCACCGGCAGCCGCGCGGAGATCGACAAGATCGCCGCCGCCTGGAAGGTGCTGGGCGAGAAGGTGGGCGAGGGTTCGGACTACACGATGAACCACACCGCCTCGGTGTTCCTGGTGAATGCGCAGGGCGGCTTCGAGGGCACGATCGCGTACGGGGAGGATGCCGACACGGCGGTGGCGAAAATCCGGAAGCTTGTGGGAGCCTAGGGCTCGGACTGCTGAACGAAGGAGCCCCCGGTCCGCGCCGGGGCTCCTTTTTGGGTTCGTGCTGGCGTCGAGTTTGTACCGCCCCCTTCACCATCCTTCGGATGGTCCCCTTCCCCCGTTGGCACGGGGGAAGACCCGGCAACCTCAGCACTCCGAATGCACTGGCGGCGTCGGTGCCCCGACCTGGATCCTCCCCTGCGAAGCGGGGGAGGGGGACCGCGCATCGCAGATGCGTCGTGGAGGGGGCGTCTGCTTCCCCTACTTCAGCAAGTCCGGCCGCCTCGTCCGGGTGAGCGCCTCGCTCTCGGCGCGGCGCCATTTGTTCACCTTGCCGTGGTCCCCCGAGGTCAGCACGGCGGGGATTTCGCGGCCCTCGAAGACCTGTGGCCTGGTGTATTGGGGGTATTCGAGCAGGCCGTTCTCGAAGCTTTCGTCGGCGTGGCTCTCCGCCGCCCCCAGCACCCCGGGGATCAACCGCACCACGGCTTCGAGCAGCACCATGGCGGCGACCTCGCCACCCGCCAGCACATAGTCGCCGATCGATACTTCCTCGAGCCCGCGCGCCTCGATCACCCGCTGGTCGATGCCCTCGAACCGGCCGCAGACGATCACCGCACCCGGCCCGGCGGCGAGTTCGCGCACCCGAGACTGCGTCAGCGGCCGCCCGCGGGGGGACATCAGCAGGCGCGGGCGCTGATCACCCTCGGGCGACACCGCATCGATGGCGCGGGCGAGGATATCGGGTTTCAGCACCATGCCGGCGCCGCCGCCCGAGGGCGTGTCGTCGACGGTACGGTGGCGGTCGGTGGCGAAATCGCGCAACTGGGTCGTCTCGAGCGACCAGAGCCCGTCTGCCATGCCGCGGCCGATCACCGAGGCGCCCAGCGGGCCGGGAAACAGCTCGGGGAACAGCGTGATGACGTGAGCGGAAAAGCTCAATCCGGTTCCTCTTCACCGGGCTCGGCCTCGATGGGCGGCTCGATGATGAGGTAGCCCTCGGCGATCCGCACCTCCGGCACGACCGCCTTGGTGAAGGGGTAGAGATAGGTGTCGCCGGAACGCGGGTCGCGGATTTCGAGGAGGTCGCCGGCGCCGAAATTCGGCACCGCCGCGACGAGCCCGATTTCGGACCCGTCCTTCAGCCGCGCATGCAGCCCGAGCAGGTCGGCATGGTAGAAATCGTCTTCGTCCTCGGTCTCGGGGAGCAGCGAGCGATCGACGAACAGTTCGACGCCGTTGAGCTTTTCGGCGGCGTTGCGGTCGTTCACCCCTTCGAGCCGCGCCACGAGCACGTTGGTCGTGGTGCGGGCCGAGAGGATGCTGACGGTGAGGCCGGGCTTGCTGGTGGCGAGCGGGCCGTAATCGACGAGCGCCATCGGGTCCTCGGTAAAGGACTGGATGCGCACCTCGCCCCGAACCCCGTGGGCCGCACCGATGCGGCCCATCAGGATCATGCTGCCATTCTCGCCACCGTCGGCCACGGCTTACTCGCTAGCGGCTTCTTCAGCGGGAGCTTCGGCCTTGGGGGCGTTCTTGGCGGCCTCGGCGTCGGCGGCGCGCTTCGCACGCTCCTCGGCGCGCTCGGTGGCCTTCTTGCCCGGCAGGGCCTTCTCGGGGTTGTTGCGCGGCTCGCGCTTCTTGAGGCCAGCAGCGTCGAAGAAACGGGCGACGCGGTCGGTCGGCTGGGCGCCCACGCTCAACCAGTGCTGGGCGCGCTCGGCGACGAGCGTGACGCGCTTTTCCTTGTCGGTCAGCTTCGGGTCATAGGTGCCGATCTTCTCGATGAAGCGGCCATCGCGCGGGCTGCGGGCGTCGGCGACGACGACATGGTAGTAGGGGCGCTTCTTGGTGCCGGCACGGGCGAGGCGGAGTTTCAGGCTCATTAGTTCAGTCCTTCGGTGAGTTTGGAATAGGCTATTTCTTTTTCGGCACGAAGCCGCCGCCGAGGCCGGGAAGGCCAGGGAAGCGCGAGGCGCCGCCAAGCCCGGGCAGGCCACCCGAGCCGGATTTGAGGAGCTGGCCGACATCGGTCGGCAGCTTGTTGGGAGCGAGCTGCTTGGGGGCAGCTTCCTGCTGCGGCAGCGACGCCGGGTCGATGCCCATGCGGCGGGCGAGCTGCTCGAGCTCCTTGGGGTCCATGGTCGAGGGATCGGGCATGTTGCCCAGCCCCGGCATCATGCCGCCCATCTTGCCGCCGAACATGCCGCTCAGCGAACCGAGCCCGCCCTTCGACACCTTCTTCATCATGTCCGCCATCTGGCGGTGCTGCTTCATCAGCTTGTTGACGTCCTCGACCTTGGTGCCCGAGCCGCTGGCGATGCGGATGCGGCGCTTGGCGTTGAGCAGGTCGGGGTTGGCGCGCTCCTTGAGCGTCATCGAGTTGATGATGGCGATCTGCCGGTCGAAGACCTTGTCGTCGATGTTCGCGCCCGCCATGGCCTTCTTCATCTGGCCCATGCCCGGCATCATGTTCATGAGCGAGCCCATGCCGCCCATCTTCTTCATCTGCAACAGCTGGTTGCGCAGGTCCTCGAGGTCGAAGGTGCCCTTCTTGAGCTTCTTCGCCATCTTCTGCGCGTCTTCGGCAGAAACGTTCTGCGCCGCCTTCTCGACGAGGCTGACGATGTCGCCCATGCCGAGGATGCGGTCGGCGATGCGCGAGGGGTGGAAATCCTCGAGCGCATCCATCTTTTCGCCGGTACCGATCAGCTTGATCGGCTTGCCGGTCGCGGCCCGCATGGAGAGTGCCGCGCCGCCACGGCCATCGCCGTCGACGCGGGTGAGCACGATGCCGGCGATGTCGACGCGCTCGTCGAACGAGCGGGCGAGGTTCACCGCGTCCTGGCCGGTGAGCGCATCGGCGACGAGCAGGATTTCGTGCGGATCGGTCGCGGCCTTCACCGCCGCCGTCTCCTCCATCAGCTCTTCGTCGATATGGGTGCGGCCGGCAGTATCGAGGATGACCACGTCATAGCCGCCGAGCCGGGCCTCGCGCTGGGCGCGCTTGGCGATATCGACGGGCTTCTCGTTCTCCTGGATCGGCAGCGTATCGACGCCGATCTGCTCGCCGAGCACGCGCAGCTGCTCCTTGGCGGCCGGGCGGCGGTCGTCGAGCGAGGCGAGGAGGACCTTCTTGCCCTGCCGCTCCTTCATGCGCTTGGCGATCTTGCCGGCATGCGTGGTCTTGCCGGCGCCCTGCAAGCCGACCATCAGCATGGTCATCGGCGGCGTGGTGTTGAAGTCGATCGGCACCTGGGTCTCGCCCAGCACCTTGACCAGCTCGTCATGCACGATCTTGACGACCTGTTGGCCCGGCGTCACCGAGCGGGTGACCTCGGCGCCGACGGCACGGTCACGCACCTGCTCGACGAAAGCCTTCACGACCTCGAGCGAAACGTCGGCCTCGAGCAGCGCCCGGCGGACTTCGCGCAGCGCCTCGTCGACGTCCTTGTCCCCGAGCGCACCGCGCCCGCGAAGTCCATCGAAGATTTTCCCAAGCCGGTCGCTAAGGCTCTCGAACATCGTCTCTATCCTTGTCCCGTATCGAACGGGATGTGGTGTCCATCAGCGCAAACGCCAAACACACCCCAGGGCGCTTGCGCTGTGGGGTGCGAGCCTCCGGGATCTCTTTATACCTGCACGGGTCCCGGTCGGCCTTCAGGTGACACGACCTGATGGATTGGCCGGCGAGATAGAGGGGAAATGGGGCGGAGTCAAGGAAGCCGCGTGCCCTGCACTGCGACCATGCCGTCGCCCAGTTGCGTGTCGACCTCGAAGTCCACTTCGGCAAGCCTCGCTGTCGCCGCGGCCGCGAAGCGCTGCGCCGTGCCGATGGTCGGCGCGTCGAGGACCAGCACGATCCGGCCACCGGGGCGCACCGCCTTGGCCAGCGCCGGGCCCCAGCCGAGATCCTTGTGCCGGGGAAAATCGACATTGATCGCCAGCGCCGCATCGCAGGGCCAGAGCTCCAGGGCTTCGAAATCCGAGACGAAGGCCGTGAGCTTGCTGGCGCCGCGGTTCCGCCGGATGCAGGCCTCGACCATCTTCTCGGACCGGTCGACCGCCACCACGGCGGCCCCCGCCGCCAGCACCAGGCCGGTGGCGATCCCGTGCCCGCAGCCGATCTCCAGCACCCGCTCGCCGGCCTCCGGTGCCAGCAGTTCCACCGCCCAGTGGTGACGAAGTGCGATTCCGGTCATCTGGCCTCCCGCGTTGCGATAGGTTATAGCGGCATCGGGTCTGCAGTTCACCCAGGCGTCGCCGCTCCAGCTCGGAGAGCTAAACCTGCGACTACTCGTTCGAGACAGCACTCTATCCCGTGCCAGATCGGAAGCCGGCGGCCACGACCTCCCTCCCGGGGAGCGGCACGATGGGGATGAGTATGTCGAGAACTGCGGTTCCACTGCGGGTGGACGACCTTTCGCCTTTTGCCAAGACCTTGCGCCAGAGCCTGTCGCAGCACCACGGCGTGCCGGGCCATGTCGAGCTGCTGAACATGCTCGCCAAGGCCGCCGGCTTTGCCAACTACCAGCACCTGCGTGCCGATGCCGGCGCCGCCGACCGGCTTGTGGCGGCGGCTGAGCCCGGGCCACGGGCGGACCTGGGCCAGGTGGAGAAGGCGGCGCGCTACTTCGATGCCGAGGGCGTGCTGGCGAGCTGGCCGTCGCGCTACGCGCACCAGATGCTCTGCCTCTGGGTATTCTGGTCGCGCATTCCGCGCGGGCAGGTCTTCACCGAGATCGAGATCAGCAACCTGCTGAAGGGCTGGCACGACTTCGGCGACCACGCGCTGATCCGCCGGGCCATGATCGATGGCAGGATGCTGCAGCGCAACCAGAACGGGTTCGAGTATCGCCGGTTCGAGCGCACCCCGCCGGCGGAACTGGCGCCGCTGCTCGATCACCTTGCGGCGCGTGCCCCCGCATGAATTGTCTCACGTGAATCATCGGCGCGGGTGCCCCGTCACCCCCGCCACTGGCAATTTGGCGTCACTTCCGCCATATAGACCCGCGTAACCGCCAAGGCGCGTCCAAAGGTCCTTGCATGTCCAACGCCCCATTCCTCAAGATGAACGGGCTCGGCAACGAGATCATCGTCGCCGACATGCGTGGCCGCAAGGACAGGGTGACGCCCGCCGCCGCCGTGGCGATCAATGCCGACGCGGCGACCCGGTACGACCAGATCATGGCCATCCATGATCCGCGGACGCCCGGCACCGCCCACTATATCGAGATCATCAACTCGGATGGATCGCTGGCCCAGGCCTGCGGCAACGGCATGCGTTGCGTGGTGCAGGCCTTGAGCGCGGAGAGCGGGCAGAAGCATTTCGTGTTCGAGACGCTGGCCGGCATCCTCACCGGCGACGAGCGCGAGGACGGGCTGATCACCGTCGACATGGGCAAGCCCCGCTTCGGCTGGCAGGAGATTCCGCTCGCCGAGGAGTTCTACGACACCACCGGCATCGAGCTGCAGATCGGGCCGATCGATGCGCCGGTGCTGCACACCCCGTCTGTCGCTTCGATGGGCAATCCGCACGCCACCTTCTGGGTGGAGGACGACGTGTGGAACTATGCGCTCGACCGCTTCGGGCCGCTGCTCGAGAACCACCCGATCTTTCCCGAGCGGGCGAATATCTCGATCGCCCGGGTGGTGGCACCGGACCACATCGTCCTCAGGACCTGGGAACGCGGCGCCGGGCTGACCAAGGCCTGCGGCACCGCCGCCTGCGCCGCTCTCGTCAACGGCGCGCGCACCAAGCGCACCGGCCGCAAGGCCACGGTGACGCTGCCCGGCGGCGACCTCGTGATCGAGTGGCGCGCCGACGACCACGTGCTGCTGACCGGCCCGGCCGAGCTGGAGTTCTCCGGCGACTTCGATCCGTTCACCGGCTCGTGGACGGCCGAGCAGCAGGTCGCCTGACATGGCCATCGAGACGCTGACCTTCGGCTGCCGCCTGAACGCCTATGAAGGCGAGGTGATGAAGGCCGAGGCCGAAAAGGCCGGCCTCAGCAACACCATCATCATCAACACCTGCGCCGTGACGCACGAAGCGGTGCGGCAGGCGAAGCAGGCGATCCGCAAGGCCAAGCGCGACAACCCCGAGCGACGGATCATCGTCACCGGCTGCGCGGCGCAGACAGAGGCCCGCTCGTTCGGCGACATGGCCGAGGTCGACCTGGTGATCGGCAATGCCGACAAGCTCAAGTCCGAGAGCTATGCGCCGATGGCGTTCGGCGTGCCGCTCAACGACAAGGTGCAGGTCAACGACATCATGTCGGTGCGGGAGACCGCCGGTCACCTGATCGAAGGCATGGACGGCCGCACCCGCGCCTTCGTGCAGGTGCAGAACGGCTGCGACCACCGCTGCACTTTCTGCATCATCCCGTTCGGCCGTGGACCGTCGCGGTCGGTGCCGATGGGCGCGGTGGTGGAGCAGATCAAGAAGCTTGTGGGCAACGGCTATCGCGAGATCGTGCTGACGGGCGTCGACATTACCTCATACGGTCCCGACCTGCCGGGCCAGCCGACGCTGGGCAAGCTCACGCAGCAGATCCTGCGCCACGTGCCGGACCTGCCGCGGCTCCGGATTTCGTCGATCGACTCGATCGAGGCCGACGAGGCCTTCTATGACGCCATAGCGTCGGACCGGCGGCTGATGCCGCACCTGCATCTGTCGCTGCAGTCGGGCGACGACATGATCCTGAAGCGGATGAAGCGGCGGCACCTGCGCGCCGATGCTTTCGCGGTGGTCGACAAGCTGCGCTCGCTGCGGCCAGAGATCGTCTTCGGCGCCGACATCATCGCCGGGTTCCCGACGGAAACCGACGAGATGTTCGAGAACTCGCTCGAGTTCATCGAGACCGCGAACCTCACCTATATCCACGCCTTCCCCTATTCGCCGCGCCCGGGCACGCCTGCAGCGCGCATGCCGCAGGTGGAGAAG
>JAEYTN010000408.1 GCA_023433985.1 Pseudomonadota bacterium
GCGCTGAACGACGCGGGCATTGCCGCGCTCCACCGCCTCGCTTGTTTCGGTGAGCTTGCCGCTGAAGCGCTCGGCCTGCCAGTCACGATTCCACGCCAGGTGCCAGTCGGGGGATTCGAGGTCGGGCTGGCCGAACATGTCGGTGCGGATGCCGGAAGCGACCCGCTCCAGCACAGGCACGCCGAACTGCAGATGCTCGCTCGCGGCGCCGGCATATTCCACGCCGTCGAGCTTCAGCGAACTGAGCCCGCCCGCCGCGTCGAGCGTGACGGTGAGGCGTCCGTTCGACAGCACGCCGTTCGCGGCCTTGAGATTGCCATCCGCCATCACCGCGGCCTTTGCCGCCGGGATGGTGATGTAGCTCAGGGGTGGCACCTCCACCGGATCGGTGTAGTAGGCGCCCTGCTCGGGCAGGTCAGAGGTCACGACGTCCTGCCGCTGGATACGGTGCGAGGAGGGGCCGGTCGGCACCAGGTCCTCGAGCCCGAAGCCACGCTTGGGGTCGGGTGCATCGGCCATCGGCGGCAGGTAGGGCAGGCGCACCGATTGCTTCACCGGGAAGCCGTGCGGGTTGTAGACCAGCAGGGTCGGCTCCTCGCCGCCCGCGGCGGTCCCCAGCCGCTCGAGGCCGTCACGCCGCAGCATGCGGGCAACGCTGGCGCCCTCCGCCACGGTCGCGAGCTTCAGCAGCTGCTGCGTGCGGGTTTCGGGAGAGTAGGGCTGCGAGATCGAGCGGTCGGCGCCCCAGGTGTGTTCGGCATAGAGCGCGAGGCCCTTGCGCGCGGTGTCGTGCAGCATGGCGCGGCGACGCGGTTCCTCGCCCGGATGCCAGGCGTCGAGCCCTGTCGCGGCATCGAGGTCGCGCTGGCCGCGCATCGCCTGCGCCGTTTCGTGCGCGGTCGAGCCGGCGCCGAAGTTCCACCAGTCGGTCCAGTCGCCACGCAGCGTCTGCATGGTCTCGGCCGGCTGCTGGCGCACGCGGTCGAAGAATTCGCTGATGGTGCCGAGCCGCAGCTTGATGCCGCCCGTACCGGCATTGCCCTCGTTGAAGTTGCGGATGAAATCCGGCAGTCCCGGCTGGGGCGAGCCGTTGTCGTGGTAGCGGACGTTGGTGATCTGCATCATCAGAAACGGATGCGGATAGCCGGTCGCCTCCCACTTCTTCGCCCAGCGCGGCACACGCACCCGCGCTTCCTCCATGTTAGTGGGGATCTGCAGGCTGCGGTCCGAGGTCACGCCATAGATGAAGCCGTTATAGGCGGTGATGGTGCGGCCACCGGGCGACTGCCAGTTGAAGGCACGCGGCCACGGCTTCAGCGCGTGGCCGTAGTGCTCGTTGATCGCCATCGAGATGCCGGTGATGCCGTGGTCGAGTAGCGCATCGACGACGCCCCAGGGCAGGCCGTTGACGTCGGTGTTCATGGCCGAACGGACCGGGATGCCGAGATCGCGGAAGAACTTCAGCGGCTTCAGCACATCGACCACCATCGAGTGGTCCATCAGCGGTGTCATGTGCCAGCCCATGCCGGCAACTTCGATCTGGCCGCGCTTCACTGCGGCGAGGAACCGGTCACGATCGGTGTTGGAGGCGGTGACCCACCAGTCCATGGTTCCGCCGGTTACTTCGCAGGTCCAGCGGAACCTGGCGTCATCGGGGTAGTCCGCGGTGCGCTCGGCGATGTCGAGCGCTTCGTCGATGAAGCGGCGGTGCAGCTCCATCACCACAGGCTGCGGGTGGGTGTAGCCGATATCGGTATGTGAGTGATGGACGAACAGGATTTCGTTGATCATGGCGTTTCCGCGTGACGCTTGGAGGAGAGGGCCGCCGCTCAGAAAGCGGCGAGTTTGACGGACAGCGGCGTGCCGATGTCGAAGTGCTGGAGCGGCTCGGAGAGCGTGCCGGCGGCGTGGTCAATGCCGAACACGGTGAGCCGGTCGGAATCCTGGTTGGCGACGACGAGGTGCCGGCCGGAGGGTGAGAAGCAGAAGTCGCGGGGCGTTTTGCCACCGCTCAACACCCGGTGGGTCTGCGTCAGCTTGCCGTCGGCGCCGATCCGCAGGACGAGGATTTCGTCCTGGACGCGCAGGCCGACAAAGAGATGCCGGCTGTCGGGGGCGAGCAGGATACCCGCCGGCTGAACGATGCCGCCGTCGCGCGATGGAATCGTGAAGGCGTCGCGCTGGGTGAGCGCGCCGGTGGTCGGGTCGACGGTCAGGCTGAGCACGGTGGCGACCAGCTCGGAGACCACGAAGACCGACTTGCCGTCGGGATGGAAGGCGAGGTGGCGCGGGCCGAGGCCGGGCGGCAAGGCGAAGTCCTGGGCCGGCTGCCGGGTCAATCTACCTGCGCCATCAAGGCTGTAGGCGACGAGCTTATCGATGCCCAGATCGGAGACGTACACCGTGTCGCCGGTGGGAGACTGCACCACGCAATGGGCATGGGCAGTGGTCTGGCGCTCGCGGTTGGGGCCGCTGCCGGTGTGGACGACGCTGGCGGTCGGCGCGCCGAGCCCGTCGTCGGTGATGGGGAAGACGGTGAGGGCGGCGTCCGGATAGCCCGCGGGGTTGGCGCCGTTGTAGTTGGCGACGAGGAGGAAGCGGCCGTCGGTCGAGAGGCTCGCGTGGCACGCCTCGTTGCCGAGCGTCTGTTGCTCGCCGAGCCGGCGAAGGCCATTGCTTTCAACGGCATAGGCGGCGACGGCACTCTGGTTGGTGCCGGTGACTTCGCAGGTGGAGTAGAGGCGGCCGCGACTCGGGTCGGGCACCAGCCAGGCGGTATCGTCGACATGGCCGGTCAGTTCGGCGGCGGAAAGGTGGCCGGTTTCGTCGTCGAAGACGAGGCGGCCGATGCCCTTCCCGTTGGCGGCACCATACTGGGGCATCGGGCGCGTGAGGCTCCCGGTGAAGGCGAAGATAGGCACTCTGGTCTCCCTTTGTCGTGCTTCGGTGGCGCGTAGGCCATGAACTTCTGCCAGCGGCAGCGGGCAGCGGAAGCGCATTGACACGACTAGTATGGTAGACCTACAAGTATTTGACAAGGGAGGAAGCTGGCCTATGAGCGAACCAGCCAACGCAGCCGCAAGCGGCGCGTCGAGACATGCAGACACGGTGCTGGTAACCGGCGCCGCCATGGGAATCGGCCGGGGCGTCGCCGAGGTGCTGACGGTCCAAGGCAAGAACCTCGTGCTGTTCGACCTCAACGCCGACGCGTTGAACGCCACGGCAAAGGAACTCGGCGGCAAGGCAGCCGTGGCGGTGGGTTCGGTGACGAATCTCGCCGACTGCGAAGTCGCGGTCAAACTGGCGGTCGACCGCTTCGGAGGCCTGGGCGGCGTCTCGCACAATGCGGGCATACAGACCTATGGCGATGCGGTGTCGACCACGCCGGAGCTCTGGGCGAAGACACTCGACACCAACCTCACTGGCGGCTTCTACGTCGCCAAGGCGGCGATGCCGGAGCTGAGGCGCAATAGGGGCGCGATCGTCTTCACCGCCTCGGTGCAGGGCATGGCTGCCCAGAAGGGCGCGCTTGCCTATGTCGTCTCCAAGCACGGGCTGATCGGGCTCGTTACCGGCATGGCGATGGACGAGGCCGAGAACGGCGTCCGCGTGCTCGGCGTGGCGCCGGGTTCGGTCGAAACGCCGATGCTGCGCTGGGCCATCAACCAGGATCCCAACCCCGCGGCGCTCGAAGAAGAGATCGATGCGATGCATCCGATCGGGCGGCGCGGGCGGGCCACGGAGATCGGCGAGGTCGTCGCGTTCCTGCTCTCCGACAAGGCGGCGTTCATGACCGGAGAAACCGTGCGGGTGGATGGCGGCATGCTTGCCCGCATCCCCGGCGCACCCCGCAAAGCCGACGGCAAATCTACCTAGAGACCTCAATTATATGAAGATCGTTGATATCAAGGCCACCACCGTCGCGATGCCGCTCGAGGCACCGCTGCGCCACGCGTCGGGGGCGCACTGGGGCAAGTTCGTTCGTACCGTTGTCGAGGTGGTGACGGACGAGGGCATCTCCGGCTGGGGCGAACTCGGCGGTGGCGGCGAAAGCGCCGAGGCCGCAGTCCGCGGCCTCCTCCCGTACCTCAAGGGGCACGACCCGCTGCAGCTCGAGCAGCTGCGCTGGAAGATCATGAATCCGGTGGCGAGCCTCTACAACTCGCGCATGCAGGTGCATGCGGCCATCGAAATGGCGTGCATGGACGTGGCCGGCAAGGCGCTCGGCATCCGTGCCTGCGACCTGATCGGCGGGGCGCTGCGCGAGTCGATCCCGTTTGCCTCCTATCTCTTCTACCGCTACGGCAACGAGGAGAACGGCTTCGGCGACGAGTTCGGCGCCGACGAACTGGTGGCCGAGGCGAAGCGGCAGAAGGCGTTGCATGGCTTCAAGTCGCATAAGCTGAAGGGCGGGGTGTTCTCGCCGCAGCACGACGTGGAGGTGTTCTCCGCCATCGCCGAGGCGCTGCCGGGCGACCGGTTCCGGCTCGACCCCAACTCGGTGTGGTCGGTGGAGGACTCGATCTGGGTCGCCAGGGAGATCGAGCACATCCGCAACGACTATTTCGAAGACCCGTGCTTCGGCCTCGAAGGCATGCGCCGCCTGCGCGAGCGGATCTCGATCCCGACCGCGACCAACACGGTGGTCGTGAACTTCGAGCAGCTCGCCACCTGCATCAAATACGATGCGGTCGACGTGATCCTCCTCGACACGACGTTCTGGGGCGGGTTGCGGCAGGCCTACAAGGCCGGCCAGGTGCTCGAGACATTCCAGTTCGGCGCCTCCGTTCACTCGTCGGGCGAACTCGGCATCCAGCTCGCGTCGATGCTGCACCTGGGTGCGGCGCTGCCCAACATGAGCTTCGCGGCCGACGCGCACTACCATCACCTGCTCGACGACATCATCGTGGGCGGCAAGCTCAAGTACGTGGACGGCGAGATCGCGGTGCCGAAGGGCCCGGGTCTCGGGGTCGAAGTGGACCGCGAGGCGCTCGCCAAATACGCCGCCTACTATAAGGAAGTCGGCGGCTACACCTATGATCGCGACCCGGGGCGCCCGGACTGGTACTCGATCCAGCCCGAGATGCGCTACGCCGATCCGGCGCGGCACTGAGGGGGACCCTGACACACATGGCAACGGTTACCCTTCGCGACATCGTCAAGGTCTATGGCGAGTTTGTCGCCATCAAAGGCATCGATCTCGACATCGAGGATGGCACCTTCGTGGTGCTGGTCGGCCCCTCGGGCTGTGGCAAGTCCACGCTGCTCCGCATGATCGCGGGGCTCGAAACCATCTCGCATGGCGAGCTCAAGATCGGCGACAAGCTGGTCAACGACCTGCCCTCGCGCGAGCGCGGCATTTCGATGGTATTCCAGAGCTACGCGCTCTACCCGCACATGAGCGTACGCGACAACCTGGGCTTCGGGCTTCGCATCAGCGGCGTGCCCAAGCCCGAGATCGAGCGGCGTCGCACCGAGGCGGCCTCAATGCTCGGGCTTGCGCCCTACATGGACCGTCGGCCGAGCCAGCTTTCCGGGGGGCAGCGGCAGCGCGTCGCTATCGGCCGCGCCATGGTGCGCGAGCCGGAGGTGTTCCTGTTCGACGAGCCGCTCTCCAACCTCGACGCCAAGCTGCGCAACCAGACGCGCGTCGAGATCAAGAAGCTGCAGCGGCAGCTGGGCGCGACGGTGGTGTTCGTGACCCACGACCAGGTCGAGGCGATGACGCTCGCCGACAAGATCGTGGTGCTGAACGACGGCCGGGTAGCGCAGATCGGCTCGCCCCTCGAAGTATTCGAGCGCCCGGCCAACCAGTTCGTGGCGGGCTTCATGGGCGCCCCCTCGATGAACTTCATCCCCGCCGTTGTCGGCGAGGGCAGCACGATCAAGGCCGGCGGCATCGATGTCGCAGTGCCGCCAGAGCGCTTCAACCTGCCGCCGGCAGGCACCGCGGTGGTGCTGGGCGTGCGCCCGGAGGACGTGGTGCCGGAAGGCCACGGCACGCGGCCGAGCCTCGGCGCGGATTTCACCGGCAATGTCGAGTTCGCCGAGATGCTCGGCGACCAGAGCCTGCTCTTCACCAGCCTCGGGGGTACCGAGGTGGTGGCACGCATGCAGCATCCGCGGGCGCTCGAGCCGAACGAGGCGATCCAGTTCCGCGTCGACGGCGCGCGCGTCCACGTGTTCGACCAGACAACGCAGAATTCGCTGCTCCGGTAACCGAAGCAGCGGGAACGACAGAACCAAAAGGGAGTGACCGTTATGTCGTTAGTGAAGACCCTCGGGGCGGTAGGCCTCGCAACGACGCTCGGCGTCAGTGCCGTTTCGGCGCAGGAGCTGCAGCTTTATTCCGACAAGACGCCGTGGAACGCCGGCATGGCCGGGCTCGCGGAGGCTGCCAGCGCTGCCTCGGGCACCACCGTCAAGCTGATGGAAGTGACGCCGACTGACAAGTACCAGGCGTTCATGCAGACCTCGATCGCCGGCAACAACGCGCCGGCCTTCTTCACCTGGTGGAACGGCCAGCAGCTGAACGACCTGGTGGCGACGGGCGTCGCGGCCGACCTCACCCCGTACTGGGATGCGGCGATCGCCAATGGTGATTACTCGGCCGAGCAGCGGGACCTCGTCAGCGTCGACGGCAAGCCCTACGGCATCCTGCTCAACGTCGCCAACTGGGTGATGTTCTACAACAAGAACCACTTCGAGCAGGCCGGCATCGCCGCTCCGCCGACCACCTGGGCCGAGTTCATCGAGGCCTGCGACAAGCTGAAGGCGGCCGGCTTCACGCCGATCAACGGGCCGGCTTCGGGCGGCTGGATGCCGTTCATCTGGTTCAGCCAGCTGGTGCTCGGCACGAACCCGGATTCGTTCGTCGGCCTCACCGACGGCACCGTGCCCTACGACCATCCGGACGTGCAGAACGCCTTCAAGGTCTGGGGCGAGATGTACGCAGCCGGCTACTTCACCGACCCGCGCGAGCAGGACGACCAGAAGTATTTCGTCGACGGCACCGCTTCGATGTTCCTCGTGGGTGACTGGCACTCGGGTTCGTTCGTCGAAGCCGGCATGAAGGCGGGCGAGGATTTCGGCACCTTCCTGATGCCGTCGCTGACCCCGGAAGTGCCGCAGTCGGTGATCGTCGAAGCCTCGCCGATCGTGGTCTCGAAGGCCGCCCTCGAAGCCAACCCGGATCTCGGCAAGGGCGTGCAGGCGATGATGGGCGTCGATGCCGCCAACGTGCTCGGCTCCACCGTCCAGGTGTTCAACGGCAACCTCAAGGCCACGGCGCCGAACGAGATCATTGCCGCCGACAAGGACCTTGTTGCCGCTGCCAAGCCGCGCGCGCTGGTGCGCTGGTGGGAAGCCGTGCCGTCGCAGATCCAGGGTGATCTGGTCGCGGCAATGGGCGCCTTCATGTTCAACCCCACGCCCGAGCAGGCGCAGGAGTCCATGAGCACCATGCAAGTCATCAACGGCGACTACTGGGCCAGCCGTTAAGTCCTTCCTCCCGCCGGCCGCGCCCCTTCTGGGTGCGGCCGGTACCCTCGTCTACCCGGAGATCCAGATGGCCACTGCCGCTGCCACGCTGAGCCCCCAAGTCCTGAAGGAAGCGCGCCGGCGCGAACGCCGCGCCGCCTGGGCGCAGACGCGCGTCGCCTGGCTGTTCATCGCCCCGGCGGTGATCATGGTGACGGTGTTCCTGCTCCTGCCGGTGGTGTTCAACGTCGTGCTGAGCTTCACCAAGTGGCAGAAGTTCACCGGCCTCGATCAGTTCGCCGGCTTCAACAATTACGCGCGCCTGTTCCGCCTCCCGTACTTCTCCGAGGCGTTGAGCAACACCGCGATCTGGGTGGTGGGTGCCATCGCCTTCCCGCTCGCCGTCGGCCTCGGCCTGGCGCTGCTGCTGCGCAACATCCCCTTCCAGGAGACCTTCAAGAGCCTGTTCTTCCTGCCGCGCGTGCTGGCGCCGACCGCCGTGGGTGCGATCTGGTACTATGTCTACGCCCCGCGCGGCGTGCTGAACTCCGTCGTCTCCGGCGCCACCGGTACGTCGTTCGACTATGGCTGGCTCTATTCGCCCGACACCGTCACCGGTTCGGTCATCGTCACCTTCGTCTGGCAGACGGTGGGCATCACCATGGTGCTGCTGCTGCTCGGCCTTGCCGCCATTCCCAAGGACCCGATCGAGGCCGCGCGTGTCGACGGCGCTTCGCAGGGGCAGATCTTCCGTCACATCATCTGGCCGCTGCTGCTGCCCACGGTGCTCGTCGTCACCATTCTCAACGTCGCCGCGGGCTTCACCACCTTCGACCTGCTCTGGGTCATGGCGGGCGACTACCCTGGCAAGCGCACCCTCTCGCTGGCGGTCTACATGTACTACGAGAGCTTCTCCAATGGCGCCTGGGCCTATGGCTCGGCGATTGCGGTGGTGCTCGGCGCGATGGTCATCATCGTGAGCGCGCTGCTCGCCGTGATCCAGGCCCGCGTCAGCCGAAACATTCGATAGGGATACGCCCAGATGGCCGTTGACATCACCGACCGGCAGTTCATTGCGGGCCTGATCGAAAAGGAAAAGGCGGCGTCTCGCATCGGCGGGCGCTGGCTGGTCGTCCCCATCGCCGTGCTCGCGATCGCCTACCTGACGCCGCTCTATTACCTGTTCGTTACCGTCTTCAAGACGTCGCAGGAATACGCCCGCAAGAACGTGTTGGCCCTGCCGGATTCGCTCGCGCCCTTCATCGACAACGTGGTGCAGGCCTGGAACATCGCGCAGCTGGGGCAGGCTGCCACTAACTCGTTCAGCTATGCGCTGATCGGGGCGGCTCTCGCCGTCGCCATCGCGGCGGCCGCCGCCTACGGCATGACGCGGCTCCACCTGCTCGGCGCCAATGGCTGGTTCATGCTGATTTTCACCGGCACGCTGTTCCCGTTCCAGATGTACCTGGTGCCGCTGCTGTTCGGGTACCAGCGGCTGGGGCTGATCAACACCTGGGGCGGCATGCTGCTCGTCTATGTGGCACTCTGCATTCCGTTCCCGCTGCTGGTGCTGCGCAACTCGTTCTCCAGCATCACCCGCGAGGTGGACGAGGCGGCGCGAATCGAGGGCGCCAGCGAATGGCGGGTGTTCGTCTCGATGATCGTGCCCAATGCGATGGGACCGATGATCGCCCTGTTCCTCCTTCAGTTCACGTTCATCTGGAACGACCTGCTGTTCAGCTCGATCCTTGCCAACGGCATCGAGGTCCGTTCGGTGATGGTGGCCCTGCAATCGCTGCAGGGAACGTATTCGACGCTGGGCCCGAACGTGGTGATTACAGCTACTTTGATATCGAGTATCCCGACCGTGCTGCTCTTCATCGCGCTGAGGAAGTACTTCATGGCCGGCCTCCAACTCGGGACGAAATGAGCACGATCGTGGCCAGGGGGTCCAAAAGCCCGCTTCTTTCGGACGACGGCAAGACCGACCGGCAAGAAGGTTCGATCGCCACGCAGGTGCATGACGTGTTGATGGAGCGCATCCTCGACATGGAACTGCCGCCGTTCGAGGAACTCTCCGAGGCGCGGCTCGCCGCCGAGTTCGGGGTCAGCCGCACCCCGGTGCGCGAGGCCCTCGCACGGCTGGCGCGGCGCGGGCTGGTCGACATCCTGCCCCAGCGCGGCACGATCGTATCGCCCCTGAGCCATGACCGGATCGCCAAGTCGCGCTTCATCCGCGAGGCACTGGAACGACCGCTGGCACGGATGGCGGCCGAGAAGCTGACGCCCGAGATCGCGACGCTGCTGACGCGCGAAGTGGCGCTGCAGCAGACCTTTGCCAACCTGTCGGACGACCAGAGCTTCCTGGAATCCGACGAACGCTTCCACGCGCTCATCGCGAAAGCGGCCGGGTTTGAGTCGATCTGGGATGACGTACGTGAAGCAAAGTTTCACATGGACCGCATCCGGCGCATGTCGCTGCTCAGCCAGGAGCACATGTTCTTCATCGTGC
>JAEYTN010000413.1 GCA_023433985.1 Pseudomonadota bacterium
AAGCTGACCTTCAACGAGACCGGCACCTCGACCATCGAGATCCAGGCCAAGAAGGAAAACGGCGACGCGACTTCGATCAACAACATCTCGTTGGGCATCGATGAAGCGACCAACGCCGGCTTCGACAGCGACGCCTCGCTCGACACTCAGCTCGAAACGCTGAGCGACGCGCTGGGCAGCCTGCGGTCGCTGGCGTCGACCTTCGGCTCGAACCTGTCGGTCGTCGAGAACCGCCAGGACTTCACCAAGAACATGATCAACACCCTCGAGACCGGTGCGGCGAACCTCACGCTTGCCGACACCAACGAGGAAGCGGCGAACCTCCTCGCCCTGCAGACCCGTCAGCAGCTGTCGTCTTCGGCGCTGTCCATGGCCTCGCAGGCCGACCAGGCCGTGCTGCGTCTGTTCTAAGACGTCCTGCAGCAACAGTTCGGGAAAGGCGGGCTTCGGCCCGCCTTTTTCTTTGGTGGGCAGGCATGGCCTCCAACGCTTGCCGGGCGGCGCCCTGCCCGGCATGGTCCGGGCATGGACTCGCTGATTTCCTTGTTGAAGCTGCCGGTGCAGCGCCGGCTGCTGCTGGCGAGCCTGCCTGCCGATTTCGCCGACTGGCTGGACTATGTCGCGATCATCGCGGTGATCGTCTACGTGTGGGGGCACGGGCCACTGGCGCTGGCGGCGCTGTCGGTGACGCTCACCCTGCCCTACGTGCTGGTGGGACCGCTGCTCGCCACCTGGGTGGACCGTACCGAGATCAGGCCGGTGCTGCTGCTGTCGAACCTCGGCCGCGGTGTGCTGACGCTGGGATTGGCGGTGGCGCCAAGCCTCGAAGTGCTGCTGGCGGTGGTGTTCGCGCGGGCGGTGGTCGATTCAGCGTTCACACCGGCCAAGCAGGCCGCAATCCAGCTGGCGACGCCGGCGCCGCTGCTGATGGCGGCGAACGGGCTGCACCAGGGCGTCAACCAGACCAGCAAGATCCTCGGGCCGGCGCTGGGTGGGCTGTTGATCGCGGCGATACCGGCGCAGGGCGTGTTCCTGGTCAACGCGGCGCTGTCGCTCGGGGCATTCGCGGTGCTGCTGGGGCTGAAGCTGCCGGAGCGGGCGACGCCGACGGACCTGCACGAGAGTTTCTGGAAGCGGCTGACGGGCGGCGTCGCCGAGTTCGGGGGCAACGCCAAGCTGCTGGTGGTGCTGGTGTTTGCCGCTTCGGCGCACTTCATCTGGTTTCTCTACGATACGCAGTTCGCGTTTCTCAACGAGCTGTTCGGGTTCGATGCGACCGTGTTCGGCATCTCGATCGCCGCTTCGGGCGCGGGGGGCGTA
Source organism: Pseudomonadota bacterium (assembly GCA_023433985.1). Classification (GTDB taxonomy): domain Bacteria; phylum Pseudomonadota; class Alphaproteobacteria; order Rhizobiales; family Devosiaceae; genus Devosia_A. The sequence continues at coordinate 1,321 of JAEYTN010000413.1, forward strand.
CTCGGGGCAGTGCTCGCGGGCTCGGTGAAAGGGGTGCGGCCGCTGCTGATGATGGCGCTGCCGGCGATGATCTCCGGTTCGGCGACAATCCTCCTGGCCCTGGCCGCCATCTGGGGCTGGACGGTGCCCCTGCCCGTTTATCTCGCGACCTTCGCCATCCTGGGCGGCACGACGATCTTCATGCTGGTGCCCTACCGCGCCGTGATCCAGGCGGAGACGCCGCCCGACCGGATCGCGCGGGTTTCGGCGGCGGGCGAAGCGGTGATGATCGTCGCGATGATGGCAGCGCCGTTCCTCGGTAGCCTGATTTCTGCCGGATGGGGAGTACCAGCGCCATTCCTGGCCGGAGGCGTGCTGCTGGCGCTGCTAGGGCTCGCCGGGCTCGGTTTCGCGCTGCGCCGGTAGCGTTTTGGTCACGGCCTCAGATGCAATATGTTCGGATGATGAATCACCAGCCGAGCGCTAGCCAATGTCCCTCAAGGTCGAACTGAAGCCGGGCGAACGCCTGATCGTCGGCAACTGCGTCATCACCAATTCCGACCAGCGCACGCGGCTGTTCATCGACGGCAAGGCGCCCATCCTGCGCGAGAAGGACATCCTCACGTCCGAGACGGCCAACAGCCCGGCGAAGCGGATCTACTTCGCGGTGCAACTGATGTACATTCACGAGGATGTGGCGAAGCTTTCGGAAGACTATTTCAAGCTGGTCAACGACATCATCTCGGCGGCGCCATCAACGATCCGCATTGTTGACGAAATCAATAACGAGATATTAACCGGCCAGCTCTATAAGGCACTTAAGGCCGCCAAGAAGCTGATCCAGTACGAGCAGGAACTCCTAGCAAATGCAAAATAGTGCTGCGTTCGCCTACAAGCAGGTAGGCGCGCAAACGGTAAGCCCGCGCGTACTTGAAGCCAATCTCCTCTCACGTGCCGCCGGCCAGTTGCAGCGTTGCCGGGATGACTGGGACAACACCCGCCACGAGCTGACCTCCGCCCTGCTCTTCAACCGCAAGCTCTGGACCGTGTTCCTCGGCTCGGTCACCGGCGAGGAAAGCCAGCTGCCCAAGGCGCTCCGCGAGAATATCGCCAATCTCGGCATCTTCGTGATGAAGCAGACGCTCAACGTGCTGAGCGAGCCGGAGGCGCGGAAGCTTACGGTGCTGATCAACATCAACCGCGAGATCGCGGCGGGGCTGCGCGAACGCGCCTGAGGCCAGCCGGCCAGCCAGAATGAACAAAGGCCCGCTTGCGCGGGCCTTTTGCATTTTCAACGGGTTGCCGTGACTACTTGAGGTAGTTGACGAGCGAGAGCTGGCTGAGCAGCGCGGTGGTCTGGTAGCTCGCCTCGAGGCGGGTTTTCAGCGCGAGGATTTCCATCGCGACCTCCTCGGTGGGGGCCATCTCGATATCCTGCAGCATGTTGTTGAGCTGGGCCTTGTGGTCGGTATGACGGTTGTCGACGGCCCCGGCGGTCGACTTGGCGAGCCCGAGTTCGACCGCGATGACCTCGATGGAGCCCGACGTGCTGTTGGTCTCGGCCAGCCGTTCGGTATTGCGGCTGATCATGGCGCTGTAGCGATCGGCTGCGGTCGGATCGGCGGTGGTGAAGCGCTGCGTGGACATGACGGCGAGCGAGCGCACCAGGTTGACGAGGCCGCTTTCGTTGGCCTGCACGCCATAGTTCACTGTCGTGCTTTCGCCGACCTTGCCGGTGACGGTGCCACGGGGATCGGGGCTGTCTTCACCCTTGTACCAGAACAGGGTGTTGGCATCCGTGCCGGCGACCAGCGTGGTCGCGGTTTCGTACGATCCGCCTCCGCTGACGCGCATCGGCGTGCTGCCCTGGCCGTAGAAGAAGTCCCCGGCGGCAGCATAGGCAGACGCGGTGACCAGCTTGCCTTCGGCGAGCTTCTCCACTTCGGCGTCAAGGGCTGCCTTGAAGTTCGCCGCGGTCACGGCGGGATCGGCGTCGATGACGTAGGTGCCTCCGTCGCCCGGCGCGGCAACAGCCGAGAGCGTGATCGACTCGGTCGTCCCGTCCGGCAACTTGAAGGCGATGGTCACCTCGTCGCCGGGGAGCGGGGGGGTGGCACCGAAGGTCACCGACAGGGATTGCGCCGCGGCGTCCGAGGGATCTGCCGGAGGAACGACGGCGATGCCGCTGCTCGAGGGGGTGACGGATTCGAGCTTGAGGCCAAAGGGGTGGCTACCATCCTCCGCGAGGGTGACGGTATTGGCGGCGATGGCCGTGGTCAGACGGCCGAAGCGGACGACGCTATCGGGATCGGCGTCCATATCGGGCCCGAGGTCGGCCTGCCGGCGCTGGTCCTGCACGGTGATGAAGCCGTCGCGGGTGCCGCGCCCGTTCAATGCGTAGTAGGCCTCCTCGACCGGCTTGGCCTCGGTCTGCGAGCCACCGAAGAGGTAGCGGCCCGCGATATCGACGTTCATCAGCGTCATGACTTCGTCGAAGCGGGCGGCGGCCAGCGAGGGGGTGGTCTGGAAGTTGAGGCTTGCCTGACCGCCGGAGCCGGACATGGTCGCGGCACGGGCATCGGCCTCGATCTGGTCCAGCCGGCTCACTGTCTGATCGAGCACGTTGAGGCGGAGGTTCAGCGTCTTGATGTTGCTCTGGTAGCTCTCGATGCGCGAGATGCGGGCGCGCAGGGCCAGGTCGAAGTATCGGTCGGACCCCATCTCGCCGAGGTTCGACGCCTTCATGCCGGAGCTCAGCTGGGTCTGGAGCCTATCGTAGCGCTCCTTCATCCCCATGATGTTGTTGATGCCGTTGGACAGCGGGAACATCGAGCGGTTGATGATGGTCATCTCGGGCCTCAGATCGCTTGCATCAGAGCGTCGATGAGCTCCTGCGCGACGCTCATCACGCGCGCGTTGGCGCTGAAGGCGTTCTGCAGTTCCATCAGTCGCGCCATTTCTTCATCGACGTCGACGCCGTATTCGGACTCAAGCCGGTTGCCGAGCGCCTCGAGGGTCAGTCCCTGTGTCTCGCTTTCGGAAATGGCGGAGCTCGCCGTGTTGCCGATGGCGTTGATGGTCTGGCTGATCAGGTCGCTGACATTGCCGGCGAGGCGCGAACTCGCGCTCTGGGCGACATTGCCACGGCCGCCGGCGAAGCGCAGGTTCTCGAGGCTGGACAGCAGCGCATCGGCCCGGGCGGAGTCGCCGAGCGGGGTGGCGGCGGTGTACTGGACGAGCAGGCGGTTGTCGCGCGCGATCTCGCTGTTGACGCTGATGCGCGAAGCAAAGCCAAGCTTCTGCCCGCGGTTGCCGAGCGAGTTGGTAAAGGCGGTGTCGCTGTAATCGACAAACAGATTGAGCGCGGCGTCGCCGTTCTGCGGATCGAGAACGTTTGCCGTTGCGCGGCTCGACATGGAAACCACATCCGTGGTGCCGGCGGCGCCATCGTCGACGATGCGGATGTTCGGCACGGCAGGCGAGCCGACGTTCTGGGGCGTGACGGAAAGGCCCGGGCCAACGGCGACCTGGAGCTGGGTCGCGACGTGGGTCAGCCCCTTGGAGAAGCGGATGCCGACGACACGCGCGCCGTTGCTGTCGATGTAGTCGAGCGGCAGCTTGCTCTCGTCCTCGACGTTGACGACACGGACGGTCTTGCTGACGTTGGACTGGGTATAGCTGAAGGTGAACTCGTTGCCGTCGAGCAGGTTGTCGATCGGCACCTGGAAGCCGCCGGGGACGGGCTCGCCGCCCGTGACCTTGGTCGACATGGCCTGAGCGAGGCCGGCGGCGATCTCATCGAGCTGATCCTGGGCCTGCACGAGGTCGTTGTCGCGCAGCTGGATGAGGCCGGCGAGCTCGCCTGAGCTCAGCACGTTCTGCTTCACGAGGTCGATGCGGAGGCCGGCAGAGGTGGTGATGGTGAGCTTGCCCACGCCGGACCTGGCGTCGTCGGGGCTGAACAGCGAGCTTGCGGAGATTTGCCCGGCGCGCTCGAAGTTGAGCACGGATGCGCGGCCATCGAGGATGCCGACGCCCGAGCGGGTCATGAGCGCCACGGTATCGTCGTTGCGGTAGCTGACGCGCAGGTCCATCTGCTCGCTGAGGGAGCCGACGAGGCGGTCGCGCTGATCGAGCAGGGTGGCGCGCGAACTGGGGTCGATACCCTGGTCGGCGAGGCGGTTGTTGATCCGCTCCAGCGCCTGCAGCTGGTTGTTGATGTCGTCGACGCTGGTGGTGATCTTGCTCTCGACCTCCTGGCGCAGCGACTGCACGTCACTGCTCAGGCGGTTTAGGGCGGAGGCCAGTTCCTGCGCCTTCTGCACGGTATCGGCGCGGTTGGCGAAATTGTCGGGGCTCGCGGTCAGCGAGGTGAGCGAGGTCTCGAAGGCGGTGAAGGTGCTGTCGAGCGACCCTGTCGCTCCGGGCATGCCGAACAGCGTCTGCAGCCGGTCCAGGTAGGAGGCGCGCGCCGAGGAGAAGGCGGAGTCGGAGACGGCGCGGGTATAATGCTGCTGCAGCGACTGGTTGAAGGTGCGCGTGAGCGCGCCCTGCCGCGCGTAGGTGGAGTTGACCCCCAGCGAGTCGATGACGCTGATCGAGCGCTTGTGGTAGCCGGGCGTGCCGGAGTTGGCGACGTTGCCCGAAAGCACGTCGAGGGCGTTCTGCCCGATCTTCATGCCGCTGAGCGCGTTGCTGAGCGTAACCGATAGACCCATGCGACCCTACTCCGTGAACGTTCGGCCCGGCGCTACAGGAGCGCCGGGCAAGCTCCTGCGCCGCCTCAGCGGAGCATGTTGAGCGCTTCCTGCAGCATCGAGTCGGCGGTGGACACGATGCGCGTGCCGGCCGCATAGGCCTGCTGGGTGACGATGAGCTTGGTGAACTCCTCGGAAATGTCGGTGTTCGACGCTTCGAGCGAGGAGCCGATGACGCCGCCGCCATTGTCGAGGATCGGCTCGCCCGACTCCGAGGTCGCCGCGAAGACGCCGCCATCCATGCGCTTGAGCTGGTTCACCGCGTTGAAGTTGGCGGTGACCACCTGGGCGACTTCGAGCTGCTGGCCGTTGTTGTAGGAGACGACCACACGGCCGGCATCGTTGACCGCCACGGAGACGTACTCGCCCGCCGCATAGCCGTTCTGGCTGAGCGTGGTCACCTCGGCGACGCCGTTCGGGTCGGCGAACTGGGTGAGGCCGTTGGAGCCGTGCTGCAGGCGGACATTGCCGATGGTGACGCCGTTCACGGTGAGGTTGGGCAGGTCGGTGTATTCCACCGGCGGGTTCGGCGAACCATCGTTGCCGAAGGTGTAGTCACCCCCGACCCTGCTCCATGCGTCGGCGCTACCGGTGGCATTGGCGTTGGTGAGGATGAACAGGTTCCAGCGCTCGGCGCCGCCGTTCTCGGTCGAGGTCACCTTGGACCAGCGCATCTGCACGTTGGCCGGTGCGCCGTTGCCGGCATAGACGGTAATGGCGCCGCCCGAGATCGACTGGGCGAAGAACGCATCCACGTCCTCGGCAGCGATAGCCCGGACGCGGGCCGTGCGCGCGGTCTCGATCGACACCGTGGGCTTGACGTCGCCATCGGGCAGTCCAAAGCCGACACCCGACGAGCCGGTTGTGTTGTCGGTGATGTTGAGAACGTCGTCGGAGTCCGCGCCCTTGATGGTGATGGCGCCGTCTTTCACCTCGACGGTGGTGCCGGCCGGCAGGGCGGCCTGAATGGCGGCGAGCAGGCCATCCACGGTGTTGGTGGGCGCGACGCCGACGTCGATATCCGTGGCGTTGGTGCCATCGCCCTCGTTGAAGGTAAAGGCGAACTCGACACCGTTGACGTCGATCGTCAGCGCGTCGCCGTCCTTGGCTATCGTCGTGGCGGCAGCGGTGCCAGCGCTCACGGCGGAGCCGGAGATGAAGGCAGGCGTGTGCGGCAGGTCGTCCAGCGTGTCCTGCGGAAGGAAGTCGCGCGGGTCGAGCAACTCGCTGCCGGGCGCCTGCGACTGGTTGTAGGACGGCGTCTTAGGCAGCTGCGGCAGGTTGATCTCGTAGTTGACCCGTGTGGTCTGGTGCGCCGGCAGGAAGGCGTTGGAGACCTGCAGCACCTGCGGCACGGAGCCGGAGATGTTCTGCGTCTGCGGATCGATGGGCAGGCCCTTGAGGTAGTAGCCGGCGCCGTTGACGAGGTAGCCGGACTTGTCGAGCTCGAAGTCGCCGCGGCGGGTGTAGTAGTTGGCGCCCGAGAACACCGCGGCGCCATCGGAGCGGCCGATGGCCGGCTCGACAACGAAGAAGCCATTGCCGTTGATGGCCATGTTGGTTTCGGTCGAGGTGCCCTTGGTGTCGCCCTGCACGTTGTTGGTCGAGCGCGACTGGGCCAACACCGAGCCGGCCGTCTGGCGCTTCTGCGCCGCATCCGGAATCAGGTCGACGAAGTCGGTGTCGATGCGCTTGAAGCCGGTGGTCTGGCTGTTGGCGATGTTGCCCGAGATGTTCTCGAGCGCGAAGGATTGGGCGCGAAGCCCGGTAACTGCGGTGGATAGAGCGCCGTAGATGCCCATTTTGTCTCCGTGACCCCCATTTGGCGTGCGGACACGCGGGTTCGTGAAAAGCGTTGCAAGGGGTGTGCCAGAGTCGGAGCCGGTTGATTTTGCTGTGGTTTTTTGCGCCGCCGGTAACGGATGGGGCGGGAATGAGGCAAAAGAGTCCGGGTCTGGCGGCAGGATTTGCCGGGCTGGGCGGCTGCGGCGCCTGGTGCTTGTTCCGTGGCGCCGCTTCGCGTAGAGACTTGGCCCGCTGATTTTCCGGGCCTTTCGATGCTGTTTGCAACGCCAGAAGAGTTTCTGACCGCTCCGCGCCATGGGGTGACGGTGTTCGGCATGGCGGGTGTCGGCAAGACCCGGCTGGCGAGCCTGCTGCGCAAGGACCACTGGTTCCACTACTCCGCCGACTACCGGATCGGCACGCGCTACATGGGCGAGTTCA
>JAEYTN010000458.1 GCA_023433985.1 Pseudomonadota bacterium
CCTCTAAACGGACGCCACGTTGCGCGAACGACTTGTTCGCAAGCGCTGCGGGAGTAGCTCAGTTGGTTAGAGCGCCGGCCTGTCACGCCGGAGGTCGCGGGTTCGAGCCCCGTCTCTCGCGCCACCCTTTTTCCTCACATCGTTGAAGAATTGGGTTGGCCCAGGCGATGCCGGGCCTGCCGCTACATCATCAGGTTCAGCGGACCCGTATCGCCCGAGCTCTCGGCTGCCACCGTCATCGGCGCGGCCTCCCCCAATGGTGCCGGCTCGGGCTTGGCCGACGACAGGAAGTCCGTCCGGAGCCAGCCGGTGGAGCCGTCCTTCATCCGGAACCCGACCCAGTCCTCGGACCGTTCCTGCGGGGAGAAGGCGAATCCCAGCGCCACCTTCTGCAGCACCGCCCCCTCGGTGGAGGGCGCGGCGCGCACGTTCAGCGTGTCGGCGATAACGTAGAGCGTCCCGTCGTCCACCGCCTGCACCGCGCGTGGCCGCCCGGACGGACGTGCCGGCGCCGGAATCGGCGGCGCCTCGGCGCTCAGCATCGGTTCCGCCCCGCTGCCCCCCGCCTCGACCTCGAAAGCCTCCGGCTCAGCCATCGCCGTGATGTCGGGGATTGCCGCGTCCGGAATCTGGGGGAAGGCCGCAGTCGCTGCCTCCAGCGTAGCCGCCGGCAGGTCGGGGAACGGGAACTCGGGGATGGTGGCCGGCAGCTCGTCGACGAGTGCCGACACCGAAGCTACGGCCGCCCGCGGCACGGCCACTGCGGCCGGCCCCTGTGCCGCGGCGATCCGTGCGACCGGCGCGTCCGCGAACAAGTCCACGGGTAGCGTCACCCGCGATAACGCGCTGTATCCCCAGGCACCCAACCCGGCAATCAGCGCCCATACCACCAATTGCGCTTTAGACACGGCCATTTACGTCCCCTTCGGCCAAAATCATGCCGCCCAGGGCGCAGTAAGTCGATAGTCGAGCGACCACGATAGCCCCGCCGATGCGATTTTGTCGCCGCGGCGTGTCTTCGATGCTGCGAATACCCGCGAGTCAGGCTTGTACGATCGCCGCTATCCTGCGATCCCGTGCAGACGAATGGATTCCCATACCGATATCGCCTTCTGCGTCGACCGCCACAACCTGTCGCAGGTAGCGGTGGTGATTGACTCGATCCTCGAGCATCTTGGTCCCGGTCCCGCGCTGACTTTCCACGTCGTCTACGACGGCCCGATCGATCGCACGGTCGAGAGCTTTGCGCGTCGGGCATTGGGTGGACAGCACCGCCTCCACCTCGTCCGGGCGCCGCGCCACCCTTTCGGCTCCCTGCTCGAGTTCGACCACGTCACCGCATCCGCGCTCCTCAAGCTCTGGCTGGCCGATCTGCTTCCCGGCTGCGAGCGCGTGCTCTACCTCGATGCCGATACCCTGGTGCTGCGCGACCTGCGTCCGCTGCTCGCCACCCCGCTCGGCGATTCCGTCGCCGGTGCGGTGGTCGATTACGGCCTCCTCGCCGCAGCCGAGCACGAGCGAAAGCTCGGCGTCGATGACCACCGTCGCCACATTCGCGAGGTGCTGAGGCGCGATCCGGACGACTTCACCTACGTCAACTCCGGCGTGCTCCTGCTTGATCTCGCCGCGCTGCGCCGCGAAGACTTCGCCGATCGCGCCACCCGGCTGGTCTTGGATCAGGCACATCATTTCCGCTGGCGCGACCAGGATGCGCTGAACCTGCTGCTGGGCGACCGGATCGGCCTGCTGGATCCGCGCTGGAACGCGCTGGTCTGGCACCTGGAGCGCGAGGAGCGCCGCCATCATGCCCGGTCGGCCGAGCGGATGGTCGCCGCCCTGCAGCGGCGCGATCCGTGGATCGCCCACCTGACGGGCCCCTGCAAACCGTGGCTGCATCTCATTGACCTGCCGTACTATCGTCATTGGTGGCGCCAGGCTTTCCGGACTTCGCCCCGCTGGTACGCGAGGTATCTGCAACTTTGGTTGGGCGGGCGCCGGGCTTGATTGCCCGACGCGCGCCCACAATCTTCTTTGTGGAGTGCAACGAGTTCGAGCCCCGCGGCGTTGAGTAGCGCGGACTTGGGAGCAGTCGCGATGCTGAGAATCTTGGTCACCGCCGTTGCGTTGTCGGCTGTGCCGGCGCTGGTGCTGGCCGCCGATCCCATCACCGTTCCTCTCGAATCCACCGGCCGCAGCCTGCCGCTTACCGAAGGCTCCACCGATTGGAGCGGCTTTTATGCCGGCTTCTATGGCGTCGCCCAGCAGAGCGAGCAGAACGCCACGCAGGCGGGACTCGGCGTCACCGCGGGGGTCAACGCACAGATCGATTTCGTGCTGGTCGGCGCCGAAGTGAACCTCCAGGGCCTTACCGGCGATACGGTTGACACCGCCTATGGCTCCGTGGTGGGCCGCGGCGGCCTCGTCCTCAATGACGATGTGCTGCTTTACGCGGCCGCCGGCTACGGCTGGGACATCGCCGGAGGCGAGAGCGACGTGCTGGCCGGCGGCGGCGTCGAGTTCGCTGTCAACGACGAGCTTTCGCTGAACGCCCAGTACCTCCGTGGCTTCGACCAGA
>JAEYTN010000477.1 GCA_023433985.1 Pseudomonadota bacterium
ACGTTGAGGCGCGGGTCGTAGGGCGGGGCGTAGCCCTCGATGTGGATGGGAAGCCCCAGGGTCCTGGCCGCCTCCTCGGAGGCGGCGATCAACTCGAGATAATCTTCGACGGTCGAGACGGGAGGCAGGAAGACGCAGAGGCGGCCGTCGCGGAGCTCGACGGTGATGGCCGTGCGGACATTCGAGTCGATCTCGTCGAGCACCTGCTCGGTGATCTCCTGGTTCACCGTGGGATCGGCGGTGAAGCTCGAAGGCTGGTTGTGATGGCCGACGCGCACCGCGACCTGGGTCCGCAGCAGCTCCTCGACACCGGGCAGGTCGGCTACGGCCATCAGCGGATCGCGCGGCACGACGTGGGGGTAGGCGGTGGGGTTCAGGTGCTTCAGCGCATTGAGCGGCAGGCGGTAGCCGACGGGCGAGTCACCGGCGGCGAGGAACAGCTTGCCGCGCCGGGTGCGCCATTTCTCGGTGATCCATTTCGACCGCGAAGGCAGGGCGTTCCAGCGCTGTACCGGCAGGACATAGCCGGTGGGATTGTTGAGGCCGTGATCGAAGACCTTGGCCATGCGGGCGCGGGCCTCGGGGTCGGCGAGTTCGGGGTTGGCGGGATCGAGGTTGGGGGGCAGGCGGGCTTCCTTGATCAGCCAGTCGCCGGGGTCCTCGTAGGCGGCGTCGATGGTATCGAGGCCGACGCCGAGATTGTCGGCGATCCCGGCGAGGAGGCGCCGGTCATCGCCCGGCCTCGCCGCGGTGGCGACGCCCTCGTGCGCGATGAGCTCGGGATCACGCCAGACAGGCTGGTTGTCGCGGCGCCAGTAGAGGGAAAAGGTCCAGCGCGGCAGGGTTTCGCCGGGGTACCACTTGCCCTGCCCGTAGTGGAGCAGGCCGCCGGGGGCGAAGCGCTCGCGGAGGCGCTTGATCAGGGCGTCCGCCTTCTGGCGCTTGGTCGGGCCGACGGCGTCGGCGTTCCACTCACCGGACTCGAAGTCATCGACCGAGACGAAGGTGGGTTCGCCGCCCATGGTGAGGCGGACATCGTGCCGGACGAGCTCGGCATCGACCTGCTTGCCCAGCGCGTCGAGGCGGTCCCAGCTTTCGTCGGAGAAGGGCCTGGTGATGCGAGGATGTTCGGCGACGCGGCTCACCCGCATGTCGAAATCGAAATCAACCTTGACGGGCGCGGCGCTCGAGAAGCTGCCGGTGATGGGAGCGGCGTTGCGGTAGTGCGGGGTAGCCGCGAGCGGGATGTGGCTCTCGCCGGTCAAGAGGCCCGAGGTCGGATCGAGCCCGACCCAGCCGGCGCCGGGGAGGTAGACCTCGCACCAGGCGTGGAGGTCGGTGAAGTCGTGGTCGGTGCCTGGCGGGCCGTCGAGCGCGACGAGGTCGGGCTTGAGCTGGATCAGGTAGCCGGAGACGAAGCGGGCCGCGAAGCCCAGGTGACGGAGCGCCTGGACGAGGAGCCAGCTGGAGTCGCGACATGAGCCCTGGGCCCGGGCCAGCGTTTCCTCTGGTTCGAATACGCCCGTCTCCAGCCGGACGATGTAGCCGATCTGCCCCTGCACGCGGGCGTTCAGCGCGGTGACGAAATTGACGGTGTTGGTCGGTACGCGGTCGACGCCGTCAAGGAACCGCTGCAGCAGCGGGCCGGCCGGCTCGGGCCGCATGTAGATCGAAAGATCGTCGCGGAGCTCGGGCGGGTAGGCGAAGGGCCAGGTCTCGGCCTGCTCTTCGACGAAGAAGTCGAAGGGATTGTAGACCGTCATGTCGGCGACGAGGTCGACCTCGATCTTCAGCTCGGTGACCGGCTCGGGGAAGACGTGGCGGGAAAGGTAGTTGCCGTAGGGGTCCTGCTGGACGTTGACGAAATGCGTGGACGGCGTGACCCGGAGCGAGTGGCTCAGGACCTTGGTCCTCGATTGCGGCGCCGGTTGCAGCCGGATGATCTGTGGGGCGAGAACGACGGGGCGGTCGTACTTGTAGTGCGTCAGGTGATAGATGGCGGCTTTGATCGACATGCGGCCGGTTCGCTCTCACTCAGGCACAAAGGCTTTCCCGAGCGGACGATAGCACATGGAATGCAGGGGGATAGGCCCCAGCGAGGGACAACCTTGTCTGCCCTCGACGCGGGGAGGGTGGCGGCTAGCGCTTCTTCTTCCTGCGCTCGGAGTGCATGGCGTCGCGCGACTCGTTGAGGAAGGCTTCAACTTCCTCGAGGGTGGCGGAGAAGTCGTAGCCGGCGTTGCCGAAGACGATCTCGAAGGTGTCGTCGTCGCGGAGCATGTAGCCGCCGTGGGCCTCGATCTTGGGATTGAGCTTCTGGGCGACCAGCAGGCTGACGTTGAACGGGCGGCCGAGGCGGCGGACGCGGCGTTCCATGGCGGTCTGGGTGTTGGCGCGGCTCGACATTCGTTGCTCCTTTACCTTCCCAATAGCGAGCGTCGCGGGCAGTTGCAAAGGCTGCGAATTCGCTCGCCCGCCCGCTAGGCAGAAGCGGCCGGTTATGGTTTGGTCCGCGCCTGAATTGTAACGTTGCAATAGGCGGACGACATGGCACTCAACCTCGCTCAGCGCATCCAGCGTATCGCGGTGCGGCTCGATGAGCTGACATACTGGCGGGAGCGCGAAAGCGTGCCGGTCACGGGGTGGACGGCCAATGGCGCGCCGATCGAAGAAGGGGCGCCGTGGCCGACGCGCGAGGGCGTGGTCAATTTCACCGCGCGGGTGGCGGGCGCGGGGAACTGGCCGGTGGGCGAGACGCGGCTGTTCATCGACCTGGGCGGCGAGGGGCTGGTGACGCTGGACTATGGCGCCGAGCGCGCCAGCTTCGGCAACGACCCGTACCACAAGGAGTATTCGGTAAAGGGGCTGAGCTTCGACCTTTCGGCCGAGGCGACGGCGCGGCTGCCGTTCGGGCAGCCGGTGCGGAAGCCCGTGCTGGTGGGCGGGCGGCTGAGCTGGGTGGACCTCGCCGTGCACCAGCTGCAACTGCGGCTGAGGCAGGTCGTCGAGACGTGCCAGCTGCTCGACGGGCACGACGTGGTGCCGCACCTGGTGGCGGCAGCGGAGGAGGCGATCTATGCGCTCGACTGGCCTTCGGGGACGGCCGACTACGTGGCGCGCTTCGCGCCGCAGCCGGGGCAGCAGCGAATCTGGGAGCTGCCGCCGCTCAAGGAGAAGCCCGAGGCACTGACGCCGGCGCAGCGCGACAGCGTGGATGCGGCGGATGCCCGGCTGATCGCACGGCTGCGCGACCTGCAGAAGCGCTTCCCGGCGCACGGCGAAATCCTGCTGACGGGGCACGCGCATATCGACCTGGCGTGGCTATGGCCCTATGCCGAGACGCGGCGGAAGATGCGGCGGACCTTCTCCACGGCGGTGCAGCTGATGGAGGGGAGCAACGAGTACGTCGCCAAATCCGGCTTCCACTTCAACCAATCTACCGCGCACTACTATGCGCAGATCGAGGAGGACGACCCGAAGCTGTTCGACCAGATCCGAGCCAAGGTGATGGCCGGCGGGTGGGAGACGGTGGGCGGCATGTGGGTGGAGCCCGACACCAACATGCCGACCGGCGAGAGCCTGACGCGGCAGGTGCTCTACGGGCAACTCTATTTCCAGCGCAAGTTCGGGGCGCGGCACACGGTATGCTGGCTGCCCGACTGCTTCGGGTTCTCGGGCGGACTGCCGCAACTGCTGAAACAGGGCGGTATCGACAGCTTCTTCACCATCAAGGTGAACTGGAACGAAACCAACACCATCCCGGCCGACCTGTTCTGGTGGGAGGGAATCGACGGGTCGCGGGTGCTGGCGCACACGTTCAACAACCCGCGCGGCGGCTATAACGGCGTGCTGTCGCCGGAGGCGTATCTGGCGACGTGGAAGAACTTCAAGGACAAGCATCTGCACCCGCAGACGCTGCTGGCCGTCGGCTATGGCGACGGTGGTGGCGGCGTGACGCCGGAGATGGTGGAGCGGGAGATGCAGCTGCGCGATTTCCCGGCGCTGCCGAAGGCGCACTGGGGCAAGGTGGCAGACTATTTCGTCGGCGCGCACGACACGGCGGCACGCACCGAGATGCCGGTGTGGTTCGGCGACATCTACCTCGAGCTGCATCGCGGCACGCTGACGACGCAGAGCGCCGTGAAGAAGGCGCACCGGCAGGCGGAGCGGGCGCTGATCACGGCGGAGACGCTGGGGTCGCTGGCGCACCTGCTCGGGGCTGAGCGGCCGGAGAGCCTCGAGCATATCTGGCGCGTGGTGCTGAAGAACGAGTTCCACGATATCCTGCCGGGCTCGTCGATCGCAGAGGTCTATGACGACGCGGAGCGGGAGCTCAGCGACGCGCATGGGCGGGCACTGGCGCGGCAGCAGATCGCAATGTCGAGCATCGTGGGGCTGCTGCCCGATGGTGATGTGGACGATGCGGTGGTGGTGGTGAACCCATCGCTCAGCCGCCGACCGGTGCGGGTGACGACGACGGACGGGGCGCATTTCTCATCCGAGCACATCATGCCGCCGCTCGGGATCAAGGTGTTCTCGCGGGTGGCGCTGGAGCCGGCGGCGGGACTCAGCGTTTCCGAGGGGCATCTCGAGAACGCGCATCTCAAGGCGACGATCGGGCTCGACGGAACGGTAGTCAGCCTCATCCACAAGGCTTCCGGGCGCGAGGCGCTGGCCGGGCGGGGCAACCAGCTCTGGGTCTATACGATCGACAAGCCGCGCAACTGGGACGCCTGGGATATCGAGGACGACTACGCCAAGCGCGGGGTGGAACTGAACCGGCCCGAGAGCATCAAGGTGGTGGAGAACACCCCGACCCGCGTGGGGGTGCGGGTGGTGCGGCGGTTCCGCGATTCCACGGTGGCGCAGACCTATACGCTCGAGGCGAACGGGATGCGGCTCGATATCGCCACCGAGATCGACTGGCATGACCGGCACTGCCTGCTCAGGACGCTGACGCCGGTGGCGGTGCGGACGACGCACGCGACGTTCGAGCATGCGAACGGAGTGGTGAAACGGGCGACGCACGACAATACCAGCTGGGAGCAGGCACAGTTCGAGGTGCCGGCGCACCGGTTCATCGACATGAGCGAGCCGGGGTTCGGCGTGGCGCTGCTCAATGACGCGAAGTACGGGCACTCGGCCAAGGGCAACGTGCTGGGCCTGAGCCTCGTGCGCTCGCCGCTCTATCCCGATCCACTGGCGGACGAGGGCGGGCAGCGGTTCACCTATTCGCTCTACCCGCATGCCGGCGACTGGTACGAGGGCCGAGTGCGCGAGGAGGCCGAGGACCTGAACCAGCCGATGCTGGCGGCGACCGCGAGCGGGGTGGCGTCGGTGACCTACGAGCCGATCAAGGCGGAGGGGATCCCGGCGGCGCTGTCGGGGTTCAAGCCGGCCGAGGACGGCAACGGGCTGATCTTCCGGGTGTATGAGCCGAGCGGGCGGCGCGGGGACTTTGCCCTGCGGGCGCCGGAGGGATGGGGCGTGTCGGGGCCGCTGAGCATCATGGAGGAACCGATGGAGCGGGGTGAGGGCGCCGGGCTCCGGCCGTTCGAGGTGCGGAGCTGGCGGGTGAGCAGGGGGTAGGGGGCACGTGATCCTCCCCCGCTTTGCGGTGGAGGATCACGTGCCGTCGACGTTTGCGGGCTGCAGATCAGCCCGCCACGACCTCGGTGTCGTCGCGGCCGCCCCACTCGGTCCAGGAGCCGTCGTAGAGGATGACGTCCTTTGCGCCGGCCTGCTCGAGCGCGAGCTTCAGGGTGGCGGCGGTGACGCCGGAGCCGCAGGTGGTGACGATGGGTCTTTCGAGGTCGATGCCGGCCGCGGCGAACTGAGCACGCAGGGCTTCCGGCGACTTCAGCTGGCCGTTCTCGACGAGGGTATCGGCGGGCGCCGACTTTGCGCCGGGCATGTGGCCGGACCTGAGGCCGGGGCGGGGCTCGGGCACTGAGCCGGTGAAGCGGCCGGCGGGGCGGGCGTCAAGGACCTGGCGTTCGCCGGTGCGGACCAGGGCCTGCATGGCGGGCAGGGTGGCGACGCGCGAGGGGTCGAAATCGGCATGGAAGGTGATGATGGGGCGCGTGGCTTCGGCTGTCTCCAGCGGCCGGTTTTCGGCGCTCCAGGCGGGGAGGCCGCCGGCGAGAATGCGGACATTCTTCGCGCCCATGACCATGAAGGTCCAGCGGACACGGGGGGCGGAGAACAGGCCCATGCCGTCGTAGACGACGATCGTGTCGGTGTCCGCGATGCCGAGGCGGCCGGCGAGCGCCGCGAACTCGGCCGGCGGCATCAGCATGTGCGGCAGGCCGGTGGAGAGGTCGGCGTACTTGTCGACGTCGAACCAGATCGCACCGGGGATGTGGCCGGCGAGATACTCGGCGCGGGGGTCGCGGGCGGCGGCCGGGAGGTACCAGCTGCCATCGACCACGACGAGGTCGGGATCGGTGAGGTGGTCGGCGAGCCAGGCGGGGGAGACGAACGGGTCAGTCATGCGGATTCCTTTTCGGCGCAGCATAGCGGCGGCGGAGCGGGCGTTTCTACCCCGCTTCGGGAGGGGTGTCGGTCGCCCGGAAAGGTTGCCCCCTCCACCACGCTTCGCGTGTTGCTCCTTCCCCGCCACGCTGGGGAGGATATGTGCCGCCGGCGCTAGTTGCCGAGGACCAGGACGTCGGTGGAGGCGATGCCGATGCGGACGCGGGCGCCGTGGGCAGGGGGCGGGGTGCGCTGGTCGTTGAAAGTGTCGAGGCTGATGGCGTTGCCGCCGATATCGACCTTCACGCGGATGACCGAGCCGAGGAAGTGGACCTCGGCAACGCGGCCCTCGAGCTCGATGTCGCGGGCGATGCCGTTGGCAAGGGTGACGGCTTCGGGGCGCATCGTCAGGGCAACCGCCTCGCCGTTGCGCAGCGAGGCGGGGAGCGCGGGAATGATGACGGTGGTGTTGCCGATGCTGACGGTGCGGGCGGCGGCGTCGGCGACCGTCGCGTTCAGCGTGTTGAGGTGGCCGACGAAGGTGGCGACGAACTTCGTGGCCGGCCGGTTGTAGATTTCGAACGGGGTGCCGAACTGCTCGACGTTGCCGGCATTCATCACGACGATGCGGTCGGAGATGGAGAGGGCCTCCTCCTGGTCGTGCGTCACGAAGACGGTGGTGATGCCGAGCTCGCGCTGGATTTCGCGGATCTGCTCGCGCAGCGAGACGCGTATCTTGGCGTCGAGGGCGGAGAGCGGTTCGTCGAGCAGCAGCATGCGGGGATTGGGCGCCAGCGCGCGGGCGAGGGCGACGCGCTGCTGCTGGCCGCCGGAGAGCTCGAAGGGGTAGCGCTTGCCGAAGCCGGAAAGTCCGATCAGCTTCAGCATCTCCTCGACGCGGGCATCGCGCTGCGGCTTCGGCATGCCGGCGATCCTGAGGCCGAAGCCGATATTGTCAGCCACGGTCATGTTGGGAAACAGCGCGTAGGCCTGGAACACCATGCCGATCTTGCGCTGGTTGGGCGGCAGGCCGGTGAGGACCTTGCCCTCTACCGCAATGGAGCCGGAATTGGGCCGCTCGAAGCCGGCGACCATGCGCAGGATGGTGGTCTTGCCGCAGCCGGAGGGGCCGAGCAACGAGACGAACTCGCCCTTGTTGAAGCTCAGGTCGACGCTCTTCACCACCGGCGGATTGCTGCCGAAGGCTTTGACGAGCTTTTCGATGCGGAGGAATTCTTCCGGCATTGGTCAGTCCTTGCGGGCCGTTTTGGGGGCGAAGCGGGCGAGCAGCTGGATCATGCCCATGGCGCCCCAGGTGACGAGCAGCGAGATGATGGCGAGCGCCGACGGCTCGTAGGCGCGGTTGGTGCCGATTCCGACGAGATAGGGCCCGAAG
>JAEYTN010000562.1 GCA_023433985.1 Pseudomonadota bacterium
TCGCCGATGGCGATAATGGCGGGGCGGCCGCGATGCAGGCGGCGGGTGACCTCCGGCAGGCGCTCGAAATTCTCACCCATGACGCGGCGATAGAGCGGCTTCTCGCCGCGGAATGACAGCAGCTTCACCTCGAAATCGAGGCCATCGAACCACGGGCGAATCTGGTCCAGCGTCACCTCGCCGGCCGCCGGCCGGGCGCCGGCGCGGATGCCGCGGCCATGGGCGAGCGCATCGATCAACGCCGCCGCGGGCGTCACCGGGACGTAGGGGCCATTGCCCTGCCCGGCCCTCAGTGTCCAGCGGGCGACACGGGTATCGCCCCGCGCATCCTGTCCGGCGGCCTCCACCAGCATGCCGCCATCGGCGGTGCCGAAGCGATCGAGCTGCAGGGCGATCCAGGTGCCGACGCCGGTGAAGGCGCGGGCCGAGCGGACCAGTCGCCAGCGCACAAGCAGGCCGGCCATGCCGATCAGCCAGTTCAGCAACCCAAGCTCCATGCCGGCATCGAAGCCGGCGCGGACCCGTGGCTGATAGCGCCGCGGCAGGAGGTCGTGGTCTGGCACGTCGGCCAGGTAGGCGTTGCGCGGCTTCAACCCCTCGATGGTCACCTGTCGCCGGCCGGTCCAGCCGCGCGCCTCCTGCCACTCGCCGTCGCGGTAGAGACTCACCTTCTGCCCTACCCAGCTGAGGATGCCATCGATCACCGACTTGCCCTTGGGCGTGCGATTGCCGGGGACGATGGCGACATCGACGCTGTCGACCGTCAGCCAGGCGCTGGTGAGGTGGTCGAGCACCGCGTGGCTGAGTGCCGGCGTGGAGCTGGCGCCGGAGATCACCGCGATTCCCACCGCCCGCGCCGGACTGTCGAAGCGGGCTATGCCAGCGACGAAGGCGCGCGAATCCGCCAGGTCGAGATAGTGGCAGCGGGCGCCGATGGCAGCTTCGATGAGCTTGGTGCCCGCGAACTGGAAAGGCCCTGAACAATCGACCACCACGGCGCAGGCGATCTCCTTGAGCCGGTCGGCGCTCGCCTGCTCGCGGTCGATATGGACGTAGGCGAACTCGCCGTCCGGGTCGATGGCGCGCAGCTCGCGCTGCAGCGGCAACACCCGCTCCTCCGTCCGCCCGCCGAGGCTCAGGCGGTAGCCGCCGCGCCGCGCCAGCAGCCTCGCGAGCCGCGAGCCGAACACGCCGCCGGCCCCGACGATGAGCACCTGGAAGCTCATCGAACTTCACCCAATGGTGCAGGTTCGAGCCCGACGGCCTTGAGCGGACTCAGCAACTGCCCTGAGACCATGCCGGCGAGAAGCAGCGGCATCGGCGGGATGCGGCCGAACGAACTGACCAGGATGTCGCGCAGCACCGGCATCGCCTTGCTGTCCGACTGGTAGAACGGCGTCAGCGTCAGGGACAGGAACTGGTAGAGGCGGACGTGCCAGCGGCGGGTCGCGGCGTAGCGGGCGAGCCCGTCGCCGATGCTATCGGCGGTACTAAGCGCTGCCGCGAGCGCGGCGGCATCGAGCAGGGCCATGTTGGCGCCCTGCCCCAGTTGCGGGCTGGTCGAGTGGGCACTGTCGCCGATGAAGGCGATGCCGTCGCCGGCCGGCACCGGCAGCGTGTGGTGCTGGTAGCGCGCCAGCGTCATCCGCTCGAGGTCGCCGACGGCGCCGAGATGCGGCGCCGTCGCCGGCCAGTGCGCTTCCACCTCCTGCCGCCAGTGCTCCAAGCCGCGTTCCAGTACACCGGCATGATCGGCGGGCTTGAGGCTCCAGAAGAAGGCCGCCAGTTCCGGCCCGCCCGGCTGTCGGCGGCCGGCCGGCATGACGCCGATCATGACGCTCGACTGCCGGTAGCGCTGGGTCAGCGCCTGTCGGTCGAAGCCGGCGTCGGTCCAGGGCGTAGTGCCCCAGATGGCGCCGTATTCGAGCGGGCGCATGCGGCTCTGCAGCTTCGCCCGGTGCTTGAGCGGCGACAGCGCGCCCAGCGCATCCACCACCAGGTCGAACGGGCCCTCCAGCCCCTGCGGCGCGAGCAGCCAACTCTTGCGCTTGTCGCGCTCCATCTGCGTGACCGCGTAGCCGGTGCGGACCGGCAGTTTCTCGGCCACGACTGCATCGTGGAGCACATCGAAGAGCGCGGCGCGGTGGACGCCCAGCGCATGCTGTCCGCCCCCGAGGGGCGCGTAGCGCACGTCGAGCACGGTGCGCCCTGTCCTCGCATCGGTGCCGATCAGCCGGTCGATTCGGGCGCCGAGCGCCGCGATCTGGCGCAAAAGCCCGAGCGCGTGGAGCGCGGCCAGCCCCGTTGGCTGCAGCATCAGGCCGGAACCGACCGGCTGCGGACGTTCGAAACGCTCGAACAGCCGGACGCGATGGCCGGCGCGGTGCAGGAACAGCGCGGCAGCCAATCCGCCTGGCCCCATGCCGGCAATGGCGATGTCCAGAGATTTCACAGGCCGTCACGTCCCCGGTCTGCCCCGGGGCGCGACTAAATCATTACCTGTGTACCGATTTCAACCACGCGTCCGGTAGGGATGTGGAAGTATTCGGTTGCATCGGTGGCATTGCGGGCGAGCGCGATGAAGATGCGATCGACGAACAACGGCATCCCGCCCTTGGGTGAAGGCTTGAGCGCCCGGCGCGACAGGAAGAACGACGTGCTCATGATGTCGAACTTCCAGCCCAGCTTGCGGGCCAGCGCCAGCGCCTTCGGGATGTTCGGCGTCTCCATGTAGCCGAAGGTCACCAGCACTCGGTAGAACAGGTCGTTATAGGCGTCGATGCGGATCTTCTCCTCGTCGTCCACCCACGGCTTGTCCGAGGTCAGCACCGTCAGGATCACGTTCTGCTCGTGCAGCACCTTGTAGTGCTTGAGGCTGTGCAGTAGCGCGGTGGGCGCTCCCTCGATGTCGGAGGTGAGGAATACCGCCGTGCCGGGCACGATCATCGGCTTTTTCTTGGCGAGGTTCTCGACCAGGAACTCGAGCGGCACCTCGTCGCGGCGCGTCTTCTCCGACAGGCGGCGACGGCCGGCGATCCAGATGGTCATAG
>JAEYTN010000555.1 GCA_023433985.1 Pseudomonadota bacterium
GATGAGGGCAGTGCGGGTGATCTTTTCCTCGCGGACGCGCGCCTTCATCCCGCTCAGCGTGGTGTGGATCACCTCCTCGTCGGGCCAGGTGGCGCGGTAGATGATGACCACCGGGCAATCGGCGCCGTAGTGCGGGGTTAGGGCCTGCTCCACATAGCCGAGATTGCGGATGGAGAGGTGGATGCAGAGGGTCGCCTTGCTCTGCCCGAGGATTTCGAGGCTCTCCGACTCCGGCATGGCGGACGCCTTGCCGGAGGTGCGGGTGAGGATGATGGTCTGGGAGATTTCTGGCAGGGTCAGCTCGGCGGCGAGGCGGGCAGCGGCGCCGGCGAAAGCCGGGACGCCCGGCACCACCTCGTAAGGGACGCCGAGGGTATCGAGGCGGCGCATCTGCTCGGCGACGGCACCGTAAATGGACGGGTCACCTGAGTGGACCCGGGCCACATCCTTTCCCTCGGCATGCGCTTTGTTGATTTCGGCAATGATCTCGTCGAGATGCATCGGGGCGGTGTCGCGCACGAGCGCGCCGTCCGGCGCCGCAGCGACGATCTCGGCGGGGACGAGCGAGCCGGCATAAAGGCAGACTTCGCAGCGCTCGATGAGGCGCTGGCCGCGCACGGTGATGAGGTCGGGCGCGCCGGGGCCGGCGCCGATGAAGTAGACGGTCATTGGCTGGCCTTCGCGGCGTAGCCCCGGGGCGTGTAGGCTTTGAGGCCGTCGCCGCGCAGGAAGGCCTTCGAGGTGCTGGCGCCGACCAGCACTATGGTGAGCATGTCGATCTCGTTCGGATCGAACGCCTCGAGCGTCACGACGCGGACGCGCTCGGTGGGGCGGCCGAGGTTGGAGCCGATGACGACGGGCGTATCGGGCGGACGGTGGGCGAGGAAGAGGTGCTTCGCCTCTTCGATCAGGTCGGTGCGCCGCTGTGAGCGCGGGTTGTAGAGCGCCGTGACGAAGTCGGCGATGGCGGCGCCTTCGAGGCGCTTCAGGATGGCCTCGCGCGGTGTGAGCAGGTCGGAAAGCGAGATGCAGCAGAAATCGTGGCCGATGAGCGCACCGGCCGCTGCCGAGGCAGCCTGGAACGCCGAGACGCCGGGGTGTGTCTCGATATTGACGCGGCGTGCGACGGGGGAAACGGCGCGCTCGCCTTCGGCATCGAGCAGTTCGTAGGCGAGGCTGGCCATGGCGTAGATCTGGGCGTCGCCCGAGCAGATCAAAGAAACCACCCTGCCCTCGGCAGCGAGTTCGAGGGCGTGGCGGACGCGGGGCTCTTCCTCGCCGAGGTCGTAGCGGTGCTCGGACTGGCCGCGGCGCAGGTCCGACACCAGGTCGAGGTAGAGGCCGTATCCGACCCAGTCCGTGCTCTCCTCGAGGGCGGCCACAGCCGAGGCGGTGCGCTGCGGGGCCTCGCCGGGGCCGATGCCAAC
Source organism: Pseudomonadota bacterium (assembly GCA_023433985.1). Taxonomy (GTDB): domain Bacteria; phylum Pseudomonadota; class Alphaproteobacteria; order Rhizobiales; family Devosiaceae; genus Devosia_A. The sequence goes on from JAEYTN010000555.1 coordinate 1,428, forward strand.
GAGATGGAGCAGGCCGGGACGGCGGCCGAACGCTTCGACCTCGATGGGGCGCGGGGCGCGGCCGATGGCGCAGGTGACCCGCTTTGACTTCGCTTTTTCGACGACCAGCGGTCCGGCCTTGAGCGCGGCGGCTTCGGCAACGCTGGGGGTGCCGACAGTGTCCTCGACGTAGTGCGAGGGGTCCTTCAGCCGGTAGCGCTCCTGCGCGAGTTCCGCGGCCGAGAACAGGCGCAGCGGCACGCCATAGTGCCTGGCAGCGGCCAGCAGGGCCGGCTCGTCGGCCTTGATGTCGATGGAGCCGAGGGCGGCGAGGCTGGCGGGGGCGAGGTTGCGGGATTCGAGGGAGAGTTGGATCAGCTCGATCACCTCGGCGGCGTCCGCGCCGCGCTCGCAGCCGACGCCGGCGACCAGGGTTTTCGGGTGGTAGACAATGCCGCGCTCGACCCGGACCTGCTGCTCGGTGACGAGAACCTTCACCGCGCCTGACGACGAGACCGGATAGCCGGCCTCAGCCAGGAAGGGGGCGTCGCCGTCGATCTGCAGCTTGGCGCCGAGCAGCAGGGCCATCATGGCGGGCTTGGCGTCGCGCGGGGTGCCGAGCACCCAGCCGGCGGGCGGCTCGTCGAGGCCATGGGCGAACATGCTGTCGGAGGCGGTGGTGATGGCGGCGGTGCCGCCCAGAGCCTCCGCGAGTTCGCGGGCGAGGCGATTGGCGCCACGGTGACCGCCGAGCAGCGGCACGACGGACGCCCCATCCTGCGAGACGGCGAGGACCGGCGGCTCCTTGCGCTTGTCCTCGAGGCTCGGGGCCAGGAGGCGGATCAGGATGCCTGCGGCGCAGACGCCGATGATGGGGCGGCCCTCGGCGAACAGTTTTGGCAGCAGCTTCAGCGCATCCGCGGCGCCCTGACCGCAGGAGTAGGTCTCGCCGTCGACCGCGGCGGCGATGCGCTTGGCCGTATCGAGGCCGGCGTCGGAAAAGAGGATGACGGCGGGGGTCATGCGGCGCCTTTGCCCCAGGCTTCGGCCCCGCGATAGCAGAGGATGGTGGAGAAGTAGGGCCGCTCGTCGTGGCCGAAGGCGCTGAGCGGGGTGATGCGCTGGCGCGAGGTGGTGGCATGCTCGACCACCATCGCCCCTTCTGCATGGCCGGTTTCGGCAAGCAGCGCCCGGATGCGGTCGAAGTGGCGGCCGACCTTGATAATGGCGACCGCGGGGGCGGCGTTCAGCTCGGCGCGGAGCGCAGCGTCGTCGAGCGGGGCCGGGAGCACCTTCAGCGTTTCGTTTCGGGCGGCAAGCGGGCGACCGATGGCGGCGGCGGCGGCGGTGAGCGAGGTGACGCCGGGGATGACCGCGACGGGCGCCGCAGTGGCGACGCGGGACACGAGGTACATGGCGGAGCCGTAGAACAGCGGATCGCCCTCGCAGAGCCAGGCAACGTCGCGGCCGGCCTGAAGATAGGCGAGAATGGCGGCGGCGGCCGCATCGTAGGCGGCCTGAGCCGGGGCACGCTCCAACGTCATGGGGATGGCGATGGGCAGCAGCTCCACGGCCGAACCGAGATGCTTGCGGGCGATATCGAGGGCCAGCGCGGCGCCGTCGCCGGTAGTGGGATACGCGACGACCGGCACGCCCGCGAGCAGGCGGACGGCCTTCAGCGTCAACAGTTCGGGATCGCCGGGACCGACGCCGACGAGGTGAAGCGTGCCACTCATGGCGACACAACCAGGCCGTGCAGGGCCTTGGTGACCACCCACTGGGTCACGGTCATGCGGGGCTTGAAGGCGCGGTGGCCGCCGACGCGGTCCAGGGTGGAAATGTCGATGCGGGTAAGCTCGCCGCCCAGCTGCAAATGGCGGGAGTAGAGCGCGTGCTCGCCATCGAGAGTGACGGCGTTGGCGACGAGGCGGCCGCCGGACTTCAGCGCCGACCAGCAGGCATCGAAAAGGTCGTCGTTGCCCACGTCGCCGCCCATGAAGATAGCGTCGGGCGGGGCCTTGCGGGCAAAGGTCTGGGGTGCGTCGCCGGCCTCGATCTCGAGGTTGGGGACGCCGAGCGCGGCGGCGTTGACGGCGATCATCTGCAGCCGCTCACCCTCGCGCTCGAAGGCGATGGCCTTGGCATCGCGGGCGGCCCGCATCCACTCGATGGCGACCGAGCCGCAACCGGCGCCGACATCCCAGAGCACGGCGCCGGGGAACGGAGCGAGCTTGGCGAGGGTGGCGGCACGCACCTCGCGCTTGGTCAGTTGGCCGTCGTTGACGAAGGCCTCGTCGGGCAGGCCGGGGACGGGGGGCAGCAGCGTGGCATTGAGGTCGGGCACGCAATCGATGGCAAGGACGTAGAAGTCGCCAACCTCGCGGGTATCGAAGGATTCGGCCTCCTCGGTGGTGACGTGCTCGTCGGGACCGCCGAGGTTCTCCAGCGTGGAGATGATGGAGCGGCCGTAGCCGCGATCGCCGAGAAGCTCGAGGACGAGATCGACGGTGGTGTGATCGGTGGTGAGGGCGAGAATCTTGTTGCCCGGCAGGATGTGGGGGTGCAGCAGATCGGCGGGACGGCCGTGCAGCGAGACCGTCGCCACCGATTGCAGCGGCCAGTGGAGGCGGGCGGCCGCGAGCTGGAAAGCCGCGGGGTGCGAGTGCACCACGTATTCGGAGGGCAGCAGATAGCGCGACAGCGTAGCCCCGATGCCGAACCACATCGGATCGCCAGAGGCGAGGATGACGGTTGGGGTGTCGCGCAGCTTGAGGATCTGCTCGATCATCTTGTCGAGCGGCGCTTCCCATTCGATGAGACTGCGGCCATCGGCATAGGCGTGCCGCGGCGAGGCTTCCTCGACATCACCGGCAAGGGCGCGCGCGACAGCCTCGAAGCTGCGTTTGGTGACGAATTCGGGGTTGAACAGGTCGCCCGACGCGCCGGGCCGGTTGACCGGCTCCAGATCGGAGAGGAAGCGGACGGGCCCGACGACATTCTCCGCATAGTTGAGCAGCAGCGTGAAGGCCGGCGACAGCTCGCGCGGCCCGCGCTCCCCTACCCCGATGATGTGCAGCCAGGCCGTACTCATGCCCAAGCCCTCTTGCTGATGGCGTTGAAGGCGGCACTGGCCATGGCCGAGCCGCCGCGCCGGCCGGTGACCGTCACGAATGGGATAGAAAAGCTGTCGGCGGCGAGCAAGGCCTTGCTTTCGGCCGCGCCGACAAAGCCGACCGGTGTGGCAATGATGGCAGCCGGGCGCGGAGCCCCCGCCACGAGCATGTCGAGGAGGTGGAAGAGCGCCGTGGGGGCGTTGCCGATGACGACAATGCTGTGTTCGAGGCGTGGTCGCCAGAGCTCGACCGCGGCGGCCGAACGAGTGGTGCCGAGGGTTCTGGCGATCTCGGGGACAGCCGGGTCGTTGAGGGTAGCAACGAGTTCCGCCCCGGGCGGGAGGTGGCGGCGGATGATGCCGGCACGGACCATTTCGCAATCGCAGAGGATGGGGCCGGTCGCCGCGCCGCAGGCATCGACGATGGCGGGGGAGCCGGCGATGTCGGCCGCGAGGTCGACCATGCCGCACGCGTGGATCATGCGGACGGCGATCTCGTGCAGGGCCGGGTGCAGGCGAGTCAGATCGGCTTCGGCACGGATGGTGGAGAAGGACTGGGCGTAGATGGCGTCGGGGTCGCGGAGGTAGGTCATGCGGCCTCCGCAGCGCGGTAGTCGTGACCGATGCCGGCGATCCAGCCTTCCTCGCGAAGGAGGATTTCGTGCTCTGCAGCGCTCATGTGGGCGGGCGCGCCAAGGAAGCTCCCGAGCTGGCCCGCAGCATCGAGCGCGGCGAAACGACGGACGCAGGTTTCTACCTGGGCGCGGTCCTTCGGGATGAGCGTCGGATCGTCGAGCGGGAAGAGCGAGGGGTAGATTTCCACGATCGTGACGGGACGGGCCAGCGCTTCGGCGAAGGTGGTCTCGAACGGCCAGATGGCGATCTTGTCGCCGAGGTTGGGATGGCGGCGGAGCGACTCGAGACGGGCGATGCCGAGCAGGGACTGGCTGCCGACGGAGCCGACGCCGGTGAGCTTCCAGACCGGCTGGGCCGTGCGGGCCAGGGCTTCGGCGCGGCGGCGCTCGGGGATGGCGGCATAGGCCGCGGGGCGGCGCGGGTTCAGGTGGTCGTAGCGGTGCTGGTGCGGGTGGCCCCAATAGTGCGCTGCGCCGAGCCGCTGATTGATGGCGGCGGCGACCAAGAAGCGGTTGGAGCTGTTGTCCGGGCTGTCGACAACGGCATCGGTGAGGTGCGCCCACAGTGCCCGCCAATCCGCCTTGCCAGCAATCGCCTCGGCTGCGCCTTGCGGGTAGCCGAAGACGAAGTCGAAGCCGAGCATGACGCGTTGTCCGGCGGAGCAGGCCGCGACCAGGCGGTCGATGACGATCACCATCGCCTCGTGGCGCGTCGGCGGGTTGACGGTTGGAGCAGCGCTGTCGGCGATCCAGATCGAATCCTTGCCGCGGCGTGGAGTATTGGCCGCCGACCAATCCACCGCGATGTAGCGGTCGAAGAGCGGCATCAGTTGCCTTGCTCCTCGCGCGCCAGGCGGCCGGGGACCTTGGGGAGGGTTTTCGGGCCGAGCGGGTGGTCGGCGTGGGGATAGGGGTGATGGTGGTGGTCGGCGCCGGGGGCGTGGCTGTGGTCGTGCTCGTGGCTGTGGCCGAAGCTGACCAGGGGCTTGCTGCCGCTCAGCAGCGCGTGGCGGGCTGGCGCGTGCGTGTGGGTGTGCGGGCCGTGCTCGTGGGTGTGGAGCGGGGTCCAGGGGAGGCCATGCTTCCTGCAGAAGGCCTCGTCGCGGCAGGAGCTGTCGCAATCGCCGCCGCAGGGGCAGTTTTCCATGCCGCCGCCGATGCCCTCGACATGGTGGTGGTGGCTTTCCTGCGCGAGGCCGACTTCGGCCTCGAAGCCAAGCACCTGCTCGCGGTACTTGCACATGGCGCAGTTCATCAGGTTCTGGCCGACCAGCATTTCCTGGACGCGGTCGAGGAACGTTTCAATGACGAGAGGGTGGTCGTTGAGGTAGGGGGCGTCAAGAAACTCGATCTGCGGGTATTTCTGCCGGGCCTCTTCGACCGCATCGTAGATGCGCTTCACCAGCACGCCGGTGAACAGGAAGTAGGGGAAGACGACCACGCGCCGATAGCCGAGACGCGCGAGATGATCGAGCGCCGGGCCGACCAGCGGAAAGGTGACGCCGGAGTACGCGACCTCGCCCCAACCGAAGCCCATGCCCTCCCAGAGCAGGCGCATGACCTTGGCGACGTTGGAGTTGGCATCCGGATCGGAGGCGCCGCGACCGACGACGAGCAGCAGAGTTTCGCTGCGCGGCACATCTGTGGGTGCGGCGGCGATCGCCTCCTGGATCCGGTCGCCGGCCGCGCGCAGCATCTTGAGGTCGACGCCGAGCTCGCGGCCATAGGTGATTTCGACGGCGTTCCTGGCGGCGTAGGTGTTGAGCACCGAAGGAATGTCGTTCTTGGCGTGGCCGGCGGCGAACAGCATGCCCGGGACGGCGAGGATGCGCTTCGCCCCTGCCTCGCGCAGCCGGTCGAGCCCCTGGTGGATCACCGGGTTGGCGAACTCGAGGTAGCCGTACTCCACCGGCACGTCGGGCAGATGGGCGCGCAAACGCTCGGCCAGCACGGCGAACTCGCCGACGGCACGGGTGTTGCGGCTGCCATGGCCGCAGAGCATCACCCCGGTATCGGGGGGCAGAATCAGGGATTTCGTCACGTCTCGCCTCTCGCGCAAACCCGAAAGGCAGAGTTTCTTCGAACCAATCAGCAGCCCCGGACTTGGTCCCCGAGTTGGGTCGACCGCACCGGGCGTGAGTTTCAGCCCTTGAAGGAACGCTGCGCTGGGGGTGCTTGTAGGCCCTGGGGCCGGAGGGGGCAACGATTCCATGCGAGGACGTTACGGCTGTGCATTGCGGGCATGCGGCGAAACCGCAATTGCGAGCCAGTGGCGTGTGCCACATGGCGGATCAAAGGCTTAGCACTGCTCGGAAAGCTTCTGAAAATCACTCGCAAATACAGGCACTTGCCAGCGTCAGGCCGGGTGCGTATGGGCGGCGGATGGCAGAGAAAGCGCAGCGCAGCGTGGTCAGCGTCGCCTATGGCAGCCTTGCCGTCGGGGTGCTGGTGCTCGCGCTCAAGGCCTTCGCGGCCTGGGCGACGGGATCGATCGCGCTCTATTCGGATGCGCTCGAGAGCGTGGTCAATGTCGCCACGGCCATCGTGGCGCTGGTGGCGGTGCGGCTGGCCGCCCGGCCGGCCGATGCGACGCTGCAATATGGCTACCACAAGGCCGAGTACTTTTCGGCCGTGGTCATCGGCGTGTTCATCGCCGTGGCGGCGCTACTCATCTTCCGCGAGGCCTATCTCGGCTTCATCGCACCGCGCGATATCGTGCTCGATCCCATCGGGGTGACGGTGAGCGTGCTGGCGACGGCTGTGAACGCCGCCTGGGCCTGGTGGCTGGTGCGGGTGGGGCGGCGGGCGAAATCGCCGTCGCTGATGGCGGACGGACGGCACCTCGCGACCGACGTGGTCTCGACGCTCGGGGTGCTGATCGGCGTGCTGCTGGCGGTCGCGACGGGCTATCGGCAGCTCGATGCGATCCTCGCCGGGCTGGTGGGGCTCACCATCCTGTGGTCGGGGTGGGAGCTGGTGCGGCAGAGCGTGATCGGGCTGATGGACGTGGCCGTGGAGGCGCCGGTGCTCAACCGTATCCGCGAGATCATCTCGGCCAATGCCGAGGGGGCGATCGAAGCGCACGACATCCGCACCCGGCAGGCGGGGAAGATGGTGTTCATCGATTTCCACCTGGTGGTGCCGGGCGCGATGAGCGTGGAGACGGCGCATGCCATCTGCGACGTGATCGAGGCCAAGCTGCGCGAGGCGGTGGAGAACGCGCAGGTCACCATTCATGTCGAGCCTGAGAACAAGGCGAAGCACTCGGGCATTGTGGTCGTCTGATCAGGCGTCCACGGGTGCTCCGGCGTTGCGACGCTAGTGCTCGCAGCTGCAGTGCTCGTGGTCGGAGAGCACCTCGACGACGCGGCACTCGGCGACGGTGCCGTGGTGGTTGGAGGTGAGCATGCCGGCCAGCTCGCCGCGCAGGCGGGTGAGCTGCTCGATGCGCTCGTCGACCTCGGCAAGATGCTGCTCGACCAGGGCATCGACGCGGGCGCAGGGAGCGTCGCGGCGCGATGCAAGGGAGAGCATGGACTTCAGCGATTCCATGGGAAAGCCCATGTCGCGGGCGTGGGCGATGAAGCGGAGGCGGTCGAGCTCGGCGCCGCCGTAGCGGCGCTGGTTGCCTTCGGTGCGGGCGGGCGCATCGATGAGGCCGATCTGCTCGTAGTAGCGGATGGTGGGAACCTTGACGCCTGAGTGCGCCGACAGGTCGCCGATCGAATAATCGGTCATTTCAGCCCTTGAACCTCTAGTGACTAGAGGGATTATCTGTGTTGCCCGACGAGATTCCACAAGGAGAAATCCGGTGAGCGACGGGCACGACCATGCCGCAACCTTCGAGGGCCTGAACGACGAGTACAAGCGCCGGCTGATCATCGTGACGGTGGTCAACGTGGCGATGTTCGTGGTGGAGATGACGGCCGGGCATCTGGCCCGCAGCCAGGCCCTGCAGGCGGACGCGCTGGATTTCGCGGCCGATGGCGCGACCTATGCTCTCAGCTTCTGGGCCATCGGCAAGGCGGCGACCGTGCGGGCGGGAGCGGCAATGCTGAAGGGTATCTCGCTGCTGCTGATGGGCCTGTGGGTAGCCGGCTCGACGCTCTACCAGTTCCTGATCCTCGGGGTACCGGAAGCCGAGGTAATGAGCGTGATCGGCGTGCTGGCGCTCGCGGCCAACCTGTTCAGCGTGTGGCTGCTGATGGCCTACAAGGACGGCGACGCCAACGTGCGCTCGGTGTGGCTTTGCTCCCGCAACGACGCGATCGGCAACGTGGCGGTGGTGATCGCTTCCGGTTTCGTGGTGCTGTTCAACTCGGGCGCGCCAGACCTGATCGTGGCGGGGGTGATGGCCGCGCTGTTCCTGAGTTCGGCGTGGCAGATCCTGCGGCAGAGCAGGGGCGAATGGCGGGAGGCCCAGGAAGGCGGCCACAGCCATGACGGGCACGACGATCACGGCCACGACCACGACCACACGCATTGAGCGAAACGGGCGGGCGTGGCAGGATTCGGGGATGCGGATACTGCTTGCCCTTGCCGTCGCCCTTTTGGCCTCCCCTGCCCTGACGGCGGAGTGGGGGCACTATGTCAACGAGCGGTTCGGGGTGGAGGCGGACGTGCCGCCCGGGTTTGCGCCCGCGGCGCCGCCGGCCAACGGGGACGGGCAGCGCTTCGCGACGCCCACCGCCGAACTCTCGATCTATGGCAGCCTGATCGTCGAGGGCGATTTCGAGAGCAATGTGGCGTGGCGGATGGCCTGGAACGGGCAGGACGGCTGGAACATCACCTACCAGGCGGTGACGCCGAGCTGGGCCAGTTGGTCAGGCAAGAAGGGCAGCCGCATCTTCTATGCGCGGGCGATCCGGATGTGCGGTGGCGACGCGATCGGCGCGTTCGAACTGGAATACTCCGAGGCTGACCTGAAGGCGTTCGATCCGGTGGTGGAGCGGCTGGCGCGGAGCCTCAAGGATAGCGGCATCGGGTGGCAGTGCTGAGGAGAGGCCGATGGCGCAGCTGATCGAACGAACGGAGTGGGCGATGCACCCAAGCCGCGCGCAGGGCGAATGGGAGGGCGGCGATGCCAATGTCACCATCATCTTCCACGACAGCGTCGAGCCGGGGCGCGGACCGCGGCTACACATGCACCCCTATCCCGAGACGTTCGTGATCGAAGCCGGGCGGGCCCGGTTCACGGTGGGCGACGAGGTGATCGAGGCGGGTGCGGGGCAGATTCTCGTGGTGCCGCCGGATACGCCGCACAAGTTCGAGACGCTGGGGCCGATGCGATCGATCCACATCCACGCGAGCCCCAAGTTCGAGACGAGGTGGCTGGAGTGAGGCGGAGTCTGTGACCGCCCCCTCCACCAGCTTCGCTGGTCCCCCTCCCCCGCTTCGCGGTGGAGGACCACCGGAGAGCTCAGTGGCTAGAACTCGATGCCGGCCTGGGCTTTTACGCCGGCGCGGAAGGGGTGCTTGATCTCGGTCATCTCTGTGACGAGGTCGGCGAGCTCTATCAGTTCGTCCTTGGCGTTGCGGCCGGTGACGATGACGTGGGTGTCGCGCGGCTTGTTGCGGAGCACGTCCAGCACTTCGTCGAGCGGCAGGTAGTCGTAGCGGAGCACGATGTTGAGCTCGTCGAGCAGGACGAGCTTGTAGCTTTCGTTGGCGATGAGGCGCTTGGCCTCCTCCCAGGCGGCGCGGGCGGCGGCGAGGTCGCGCTGGCGGTCGGCGACATCCCAGGTGAAGCCTTCGCCCATGGCCTTGATGGTCACCTGCTCAGGAAACTTGTCGAGCACGTCGCGCTCGCCGGTCGACCACGCACCCTTGACGAACTGTACGACGCCGACCTTGAAGCCGTGGCCGATGGCGCGGAAGACCATGCCGAAGGCCGCGGTCGACTTGCCCTTGCCTTTACCGGTGTGGACGATGAGGAGGCCCTTCTCCTCGGTCTTGGTGGCGAGGATCTTGTTCCGCGCCTCCTTCTTTTTCTTCATCTTTTCGGCGTGATAGGCGTCGCGCTCCGCCTCGGTCATGAGGTCGGTCTTCTTCACGGGCCTGTCGGTCATGGCGTGTCCTCGAGATAGGCGAAAGCGGAGTTGGAGCGCGGGGTCCAGAAGGCGCGGCGGCGCGCCTCGTTGAATTTCGCGATCAGCTCATCGTAGCCGAAGCGGTTGTTGGCGCGGATGAATTCGCGCGTCGCATCGTCTTCGACGAAGGCTTCAAAGGCGAGGTCGAAGTGGTGCGTCTTAACCGCGCCGGTGGTGGCGGCGAAGGCGAACATGTAGTCGACGGTGGCGATGATCTCGAAGGCGCCCTTGTAGCCGTGGCGCTTCACGCCATCGATCCACTTGGGGTTGACGACGCGCGAGCGGATGACGCGGGCGATCTCCTCCTCGAGCGTGCGGGTGAGCGGGCGCTCGGGGCGGGAGTGGTCATTATGGTACGCGGCCGGCTTGCGGCCGGTGAGGGCTTCGGCGGTGACGGCGAGCCCGCCTTCAAACTGGTAGTAATCGTCGGAATCGAGCAGGTCGTGCTCGCGATTGTCCTGGTTGTGGACGATGGCCTCGACAGCGCTCAGTCGGGCGGCGAAGCGCTCGCGCTCGGGGGCGCCGGCGGTATGCGCGCCGTAGGCGTACTGGCCCCAGTTGAGGAAGGCTTCGGCAAGGTTGGCCTTTGTCTCCCACTTGCCGGAATCGATGAGCGCCTGGAGGCCGGCTCCGTAGGCGCCGGGCTTGGAGCCGAAGATGCGGTGGCCGGCGCGGAGGGCCGCGTCGCGCTCGGTGGCGCCGGCCTTCATCAGCTCCAGCGCGTCGGTGCGCATGCGGGCGGCGATCGGGTTGTCCTCGGCCGGCTCGTCGAGGGCGCCGATGGCGCGGACGGCCTTGTCGAAGAGGCTGATCTGGGCCGGGAAGGCGTCGCGGAAGAAGCCGGAGATGCGCAGCGTGACGTCGACGCGCGGGCGGCCGAGCTTGGCGAGCGGGATGATCTCGTAGCCGGAGATGCGGAGCGAGCCGGGGTCCCAGGTGGGCCTGGCGCCGATGAAGGCGAGGGCCTGGGCGATGTCGTCGCCGCCGGTCCGCATGTTGGCGGTGCCCCAGACCGAGAGGGCAAGCGAGGTGAGCGGGGCGCCGTGATCCTGGAAATGGCGGAGCAGCAGGTTTTCGGCGGATTTTCGGCCCAACTCCCAGGCGGTGGGAGTGGGGACGGCGCGGTTGTCGACCGAGTAGAAGTTGCGGCCGGTGGGGAGCACGTCGAGTCGGCCGCGCGAGGGCGCGCCCGACGGGCCGGGGGCGATGAACCTGCCATCGAGGCCGGCGAGGAGGGTGGCGGTTTCGGATGGGCCCGAGGCGCGCAGGCGGGGGCGGATGGTTTCGTCGACCGTGGCCAGGACGGCAGCTGTGGCGGTCCACGAGGGGTCGGGGGCGTGGCCGTCGACGAGCTTGGCGGCCAGGGATTCGAGGTGTTCGACCATGTCGCCTACGGTGCGCGCGGACGCCCCCTCCACCACGCTACGCTCCGCTCCGCGCGGTCCCCCTCCCCCGCTTCGCGGTGGAGGATCACCGGCGACGTCGGTGGTTGCCGGAGTTGATGCGCCGAGGATGACGGGGTCCTCCACCGCGCCAGCGGGGGAGGAGGACCAGCCGGAGGCCGGTGGAGGGGGCGGTCCGGTCCACGGCGTGCCGAGGTCGGCGGTCAATGGGTCGAAGCCCAGTTTCAGGTCGTCGGCGAGGGCGCGGATGAGGGAGGCCTCGCCTGCCCCCTCGCCTCTGGGCACGCGGGCGAGCGCGACGATGAGATCGCGCTCCAGCCTTCCCGTTGGCGATTGGCCGAAGATGTGGAGACCGTTGCGGATCTGGGCTTCCTTGAGGTCGCAGAGGAAGGTGTCGATGCGGCGGAGGCTTTCGTTCTCGTCGGGGACGAGGACGATATCGCGGTCGAGGCGGGCGTCGCGAGCGAAATCGAGGATGCGCTTGCGGAGGCCGGCGAGGCGGCGGCGGTCCATGCCGGAGGCGGCGTAGTACTCGTCGAGCAGGGCCTCGAGGTCCTTGAGCGGGCCGTAGGTCTCTGCGCGGGTGAGGGGGGGGACGAGGTGGTCGATGATCACCGCGCCGGTGCGGCGCTTGGCCTGCGTGCCCTCGCCCGGATCGTTGACGATGAACGGGTAGAGCTGGGGCAGTTCGCCCCAGAGGGCGGCGGGATAGCTCGCGGGGTCGAGGGCCGTCGCCTTGCCGGGAAGCCACTCGAGGTTGCCGTGCTTGCCGTTGTGGATGACGGCATGGGCGGCGAACTCGTGGCGGAGCCAGAGATAGGCGGCGAGATAGCCGTGCGGCGGCACGAGATCGGGATCGTGGTAGCTCGCGGTTTCATCGAGATGGTAGCCGCGCGACGGCTGGAGCAGCAC
>JAEYTN010000587.1 GCA_023433985.1 Pseudomonadota bacterium
CTAACGCCTCGCCATCGACATCCTCAGCGATGACCAGCAATGGGGAGCCAGATTTGGCGACCGCCTCGAGCAGGTTGAGCATGTCGCTGAGGACACTCACCTTGCCATCGACGATGAGGATCACGACATCCTCGAGCACCGCCTCCATTCTCTCGGCATTGGTAACGAAGTAGGGAGAAATAAAGCCACGGTCGAACTGCATGCCTTCGACGACCTCGAGCGCCGTTTCAGTGGTCTTGGCTTCTTCAACCGTGATCACTCCGTCGTCGCCGACCTTGTCGAGCGCGTCAGCAACCATTTCGCCAACCGCCGGATCATTGTGGGCGGAAATCGTCGCGACCTGTTCCTTCTCCTTTCGGCTGGCAACTGGACGAGACAAATCCTTGAGTGCCGCCACTACCGCCCGCGTGCCACGTTCAAGGCCACGCTTGAGGTCAATGGCGCTGGCGCCTGCGACCACGTTGCGTACGCCGTCGGTGTAGATCGCGTCGGCCAGTAGAGTGGCCGTGCTCGTGCCATCGCCCACCATTTCACCTGTCTTCTCGGCCGCCTGACGCAGCATGCGCACTCCGAGATTTTCCTCCTTGTCCTTGAGGTCGAATTCCTTGGCGATAGTGACCCCGTCGTTGCAGACCAGGGGCGCCCCCCACTTGCGTTCAATGAGCACGGACTTGGAGCGGGGCCCAAGGGTGACGCGTATCGCGTCTGCGAGTTTGTTGGCCCCGCGCAAGATCTTGTCGCGTGCCTCAGCTCGGAAGAGCACTTGCTTGTGGGCCATTGCCAACTCCTATTGAGGCGGGACCAGTCGTCCCGCAGCTGCCCGATCATCAGTGACCAGAACGCGCAGTCCTTGCGCTAGATCAATCCAGCGACGCATAGAAACACTCCCGCGCCCGTTCCTGACCATCGGGAACGAGCGCGTCGATATCGGGGACGGCTAACTAGCTCCCTGTCGAAGAGATAGTGTTTGATCAGAATCAATGATGTGCGGTGGGGGTGGCGCGAAACTTCAAGCGTTCATCAATGGAGGACCTATCCTATGGTCGACGCTACCAACAATATTCCTGTAACTTCCGAGAAGGCTGCTTCTGCTTCTTCGCACGCGTCCTGGCTCCCGTTCGATAGCCTCCGCCGTGAGGTCGACCGGTTGTTCGATGACTTCGGCGATGGCTGGTTCAAGGGGAGTCCGTCTCGGCGGTTCGATTTCGAGCCACTGTTCCGGCGGCAGTCCGCTTTGAAGGTGCCGGCGGTCGACATCGTCGAGAAGGCCGGCGCCTTCGAGCTAACGGCCGAGATTCCGGGCTTGAACGCCGAGGACGTGGAGGTGACGCTGCGGAACGGTAACATCGTGATCAAAGGCGAAAAGCAGGAGGAGACCAAGGAGGAAACCAAGGACTATCATCTGCACGAGCGTCACTTCGGATCGTTCGAGCGTGTCTTTGGCGTTCCCGAAGGAGTCGACCCAAACAAGATCGACGCGCAGTTCAACAACGGGGTTCTGAGGATCACCTTGCCGAAGACTGCCGCCGCGCAGAAGCCAGAGAAGAAAATCACGGTAAGGTCGGCCGGAAACTAGCCGCGCACGAGCGCAGGTCATGAGATGAGTGAAGCAGGCCGGCAGCTCGCCGACCTGCTTCTCGTTTGGGAACGCGAGGTCAGGGTTTGGGACTGGAATCCCAGCGGGTTGGCCAGCAACTGAGTAGGACGATCCATGCCGCCGCAACGAAATCACTAAGAGCGAGGCTAAGATGGCTGACATAACCGCCCATCAATGGCGACAGAGCCAGCCACGTGCCAAGGACCACCCCCACCAATGTTCCCCATGACCGGTGCAAATACGGTCTTGCCGCCCCGAGGACCACAACAGCCGCGCCCACGGCCATATGGTTCAAGTTAACCAGATGGCGTGGCGTACCGGGAAGAAGCCATGGGCTGGCAAAGACCCACAGGCCGTCCAGGATCAGCAATCCATCCCGCCATGTCATCTTGCACAGCATCAGCATTCCACCCGTAGAGCCCTATGTGCCGTACCGGGGAGCGACATCTCTTGAGATAGATCAAGGTTCACCGACGGCCGGTGTCTTAACACTTCGTTAACAACATCCGGGGGAGGCCGCGATGATCAGGACAATGCTCATTCTGTGGATGACCATCTCTACGGCGAAGGCGATTTCCTTGATATTTCTTGCGAGGTCCATCGCCCCGTAGGCACAGTACCGCCCTCGATAGTTCTCCGAGGGCTTTCAAGCAGATTAGGGACCGACCATTGGTCGGTGGTGTTGCGCCGCCTCAAGTCTTACCTGAGCGCAAGATACACCCCTAGTGGCCTTTGAGGAGCGACCCTCGGCTCCCTCTACCGCTGTACATGATTGATCATTTGCTGGTAGCGCGCTCACCCATTAAGACCAGCACCCTCGTCAATCTCCCTTCGTTTGACAATTATCAAGAAACTATCCAATGGCACACGCAGATTAGGCATTGCCCACGCAAATAGCGCGAGTAACCGGCCTGCGGCGCCAGCATTCTGAAGTCGACTGGCGCCGACGCCTCACAATGGAGTCATCGGATGAAACTTCTTCCTCTTACCGTTGTCGCTATCTGCCTTCTGTCATCTTCCGCACTGGCCGCCCCAAAGATCATCAAGGCGGACCCTAACAAGACGATCACCGTCAGCGAGCTGGTCAATTCGATGGGCAAGTTCGACGATTGGGATGCATGGGACATGGCCGCAGCAGATACGATTGCCTTTTTATCACGTTCCGGACTCGTATGACTTCGATGATTACGAGACCGCCTGCTCGGCCATGGATGTCGCCAACCTCAAGAACCTCCGGGCTGCCTTGTCCGAAGAGGAGGACGTCGTCAAACTGTTCGAAGACAATGGATACCGCATCAAGGACGTGGTGGCGATAGTTCACAACCCCGGCCAGAACAGCTTCCAGGTATACCTGCGATAGTAGTAACAGAAAGGAGACGCTGCTTGCCCAGCAGCGCCTCCGTTTCGACTTGCCTGCCAACGGCGCTCCCACAGATCGCCCCACGCTGGCGCAGCGACCCGCTGACAAGTTCCGACCTGCGCTCCCTGGCGGGAAGAACGCCCTCGGACCCCGGCGGTTACTGGGCCCGCTCCCCCGGCGGCTAGGCTGGCGATCGCCTGCCTTGCAGTAGCTTCAATTTCGGCGCTATTTGCAGTCGCCGTCAGGGCGCGGCGGGCGCATCCATTTGTACGGGTATGCTTGTGATGAAGAGGTCGGGTGCCATTTTTCAGTGGGCCAGGACCACTGTGGGCACATACGCTGCCGCTCTCGCTGGGCTCGCGCTGGCGTTCGGCTTCCGATACGCCATTCACGATTCCCTCCCAAGTACGGCCATTGGTCTCGTCTTCATCCCCCCTGTGCTGCTATCCGCATACCTGGGCGGCTTATTTCCCGCCTTGTGTACAACAGCGGCCGCCCTGCCATTGATTTACTACTTCCTCGGCACAGCTAGCCCAGGCTGGGTTTCAACGGGCACCAACCTGGTTCTGTTCGCTCTTGTCGGAAGCACGATCTCTATTCTTGGCGGTTTGCTAGCAACATCGCGAAAACAGCAAACAAATACACTGAATGAACTGAGGTCGCGCGAAGCTCACCTCCAATCGATCTTGGACGCAGTTCCGGACGCAACTGTCGTGATCGACTCGGATGGGATCGTCACGTCGTTCAGCCGGGCTGCTGTACGGCAGTTTGGATACGAGCCCGGCGAAGTGGTGGGCAAGAACGTCAAGATGCTGATGCCGCAACCCTATCGCGACCAGCACGACGGCTACGTTGCACGCTATCACGCGACTGGTGAGAAAAGGATCATCGGCGTGGACCGGGTGGTGGTCGGCCGACGGAAGGACGGGTCGACCTTCCCCATGACACTGGCGGTAGGAGAGATGCCGGCGGGAGATCGGCAGTATTTCACCGGGTTCATCCGTGACCTGACCGAGCGACAGGAAAGCGCTGCCCGGCTCGATGAAGCGCAGGTCGAACTGGCACGCCTTGCCCGCCTCAACGAGCTTGGCGAAATGGCATCGACGCTCGCTCACGAACTGAACCAGCCGCTCTCGGCAGTCGCCAACTACGTGCAGGGTTGCATGCTGTTGCTCGACAAAGTCGACGAGGTGCACGCCGTGAGGATGCGCGGTGCGCTGACGGAGGCGGCTAAGCAGGCCATCCGCGCCGGCGACATCATTCGGCATCTGCGCGAGTTCGTGTCACGCGGAGCGACAGAACGCCGTCCCGAGGACATCAAGCGCATCGTCGAAGAAGCAGGCGCCCTGGCACTGCTGGGATCCAAGGAACATGGCGTGCGGTCCAATTTCGACTTCGGTCCCGGAGACGCTCGCGTTCTCGTCGACCGGGTGCAGATTCAGCAGGTGCTGACGAACTTGATCAGAAACGCAGTCGAGGCGATGAGGGACAGCCCAGTCAAGGAATTGACCGTGGCGACGCGCAACGCCGATGGCAGGCTGGAGGTGACGGTCACGGACACCGGCTCAGGCATTCCAGCAGAAGTCGCGAACCGGCTATTCCAACCCTTCGTCAGCTCCAAATCCGGCGGAATGGGCATCGGCCTTTCAATTTCGAGACGCATCCTGCTTTCACACGGTGGCGACATATCTGCGCTGCCCGGACCTGGAGGCCGTGGGACAACTTTCAGTTTCCATCTGCCTGTCGAGAGCCCGTGATGAGTGTCATCCACATCGTCGATGACGAGGAGTCGGTTCGAAGTTCGCTGGCATTCCTGCTGCAGATCGCGGGGTTTGACACACGCGTCTATGCCTCCGCGGCTTCTCTGCTGGCGCGGGCAGACCGCATCGAGGACGGCTGCATCGTAACCGATCTTCGAATGCCCGAGGTCAACGGCGTGGAACTCCTGAAGCGCTTGAGGGAAGCTGGCGTGACGATCCCGGCAATCGTGGTGACCGGGCACGCGGATGTCCAAATGGCGGTCGAGGCAATTCGCCGAGGAGCATTCGACTTCATCGAGAAACCGTTCAGTGACAGCACCATCATCCGGTCCATCAATCAGGCAATCAACAGTGCCGCCACAGCGGTCGATCAACGACAGGCAGCCCACGCCCGGACCGTGGTGGAAAGTCTGACGAAGCGCGAGCTTGATGTGATGCGCGGCGTGGTGGATGGCCTCTCCAACAAGGCTATTGCCGAAATTGTCGGTATCAGCCCGCAGTCGGTCGAAGACCATCGCGCGGCGCTGATGGAGCAGATGCACGCCGCAAACCTGCCGGAGCTCGTACGGCTGACGATGAACATCGAACAGCTCCGCGGAAGCAACGGGCATTGACGCAGGTCAACCCTCCCTGCGTCCATGCAACCTACGCTTCCTGCATGTCCAGCCTGTTGATCGTCGCGCCCACTGCAGCCCTGACGGCTTCTCTTCGCTTCGTCCTGGAAGCGGAGGACCACGACGTTGCGGCGACTACTTCGGTGGCGGACGCCCGCCAGGTCCATGGAACATTCGAGTGCACCATACTCGACCATCACGTTCTTCCTGAGCGCGAGGAAGAGGATACGATCGATTTCCTGAAGGCCCATTGGCCAGTGGTTCTGTTGGCCAACAGCATCCAGCATCCGCTTGCGAAGTGGAGCTATCGCACGCTTACCAAGCCGCTGCTGGGCGCCGCTCTCTCGAAGGCCGTGAGGGAGGCGGTCGCGGACCGTTCACAGTGATGGTGGAAGGGCTCCGCTAAGATCGCGACGGATTGTCCTTGAAGACAGCGTCATCGGGGTCGCGCAGGATTCGACCGGATGCGGCCAGTAGCTCCAGGATCGCGCCCACCAACCGTTCGCGATGCGCCGGATCCAGTTCCGCTCCGAGTCCCAATGAAGCGGCGATATGCGAGGCCGTGAGCCCCGCGGGATGGCGCGTGAGCAGGTTGACCACGGCATCTTCTATGTACTTGAGGCCGAGCTGGGCCTGCTCCTCAAAATCCAGATCACTCATATCAGGGTCCTCAAGCTGCCGACTTTCTGGCTTCCTCCGCGCGCGCCACCTCTCGCTTGACGGCAACGAAGCTGTCCGGGGTGACAGAAATGGAGTCGATGCCGCACTGCACAAGGAAGCTGGCGAACTGCGGGTGGTCGCTGGGCGCCTGCCCGCAGAGGCCCACCTTTGCCCCTGCCCTGTGCGCCTCCGCGATGACATTGCCGATCATCCACTCGACGGCTGGATCCTGCTCGTCGAAGAGGCCGGCGAGTTCTTCGCAGTCTCGATCAACGCCGAGCGTCAACTGGGTCAGGTCATTGGAGCCGATCGAGAAGCCGTCGAAACGCTTGGCGAACTCCTTTGCCAGCACCACGTTCGAGGGGATTTCGCACATCACATAGACCTGCAGCCCGTCCTTGCCGCGCTGAAGGCCGGCATCGGCCATGACTTCGAGCACCCGGTCGGCTTCCGCAATGGAGCGGCAGAACGGGATCATGACAATCACGTTGTCGAAGCCGAGCTTCCGCCGCAGGCGATCGATGGCGCGGCACTCAAGCACGAAGCCGTCGCGGTATCTGGGCGAATAGTAGCGCGAAGCGCCGCGGAAGCCGATCATCGGATTCTCTTCAAGCGGCTCGAAACTCGCGCCTCCGATGAGCCCCGCATACTCGTTGGTCTTGAAGTCACTCATCCGCACAATGACCGGCCTCGGCCAGGCGGCCGCTGCGATGCGGGCAAGGCCTCGCGACAGTTGGTCGACGAAGAACTCCGTCTTGTCGGCGTAGCCCACCGTCAGTCGTTCGATCTGTTCCTTGGCATCCTCGTCGCGCAACTGGTCGAACTGTACCAGCGCCATCGGATGCACGCGAATGGCGTTGCTGATCACGAACTCCATGCGCGCCAGGCCCACGCCGTCGGCAGGCAGCCGCCACCAGCGGAAGGCGGCGCCGGGATTGGCAAGGTTGAGCATCACCTTGGTCGTGCTGGATGGCAGGTTCTTGAGATCTATGGTCTCGACGTCGACTTGGGCTTTGCCCTCGTAGACCACACCCTCGTCGCCTTCGGCGCAGCTGACAGTGATCTCCTGGCCGGTGTGGAGCACCTCAGTGGCGTTGCCGGTGCCCACAATGGCGGGAAGGCCGAGCTCCCGGCTGACAATCGCCGCGTGGGAGGTGCGGCCGCCATGATCGGTGACGATGGCCACCGCTCGCTTCATTATCGGCACCCAGTCCGGGTCCGTCGTCGACGTCACCAGGATCGATCCATCGACGAAACTGCCGATGTCCTTGGCATTCTCGATCAGGCAGACCGGGGCGCTGACCGCGGCATCGCCGATTGCTAGGCCCGTTACCAGCTGCCGCCCGTGCGTTCTCACGCTGTAGGATTGCATGGCGCCGCTGTCGCGACGCGCCTGCACCGTCTCCGGCCGCGCCTGCACGATGAACATCTCGTGGGTTTCCCCGTCGAGGGCCCACTCCATGTCCATGGGGCAGCCATAGTGCTGCTCGATGACCGCTGCCCAGCGGGCCAGCGTGACAATTTGTTCGTCGGTGAGCACGAAGCCTGCCCGTTCGGCTCTGGATGTCGGGACGTTCCGCGTGGGCATCTCGCCCGTGGCATAGACCATCTTCTGCGCCTTGGCGCCGCGCTTCTTTTCGATGACGGGCACGACGCCGGGCCGGTTCAGAAAGGGCTTGAAGACGACGAACTCGTCGGGGTCTACCGCCCCCTGCACCACGTTCTCGCCCAGGCCCCAGGCGCCGTTGATGAGCACTACCTGGTCGAAGCCGGATTCGGTGTCGATCGAGAACATCACCCCCGCTGCGCCGATATCGGAGCGCACCATTCGCTGAACGCCGAGGGAGAGCGCAACTTTAAGGTCGTCGAAGCCCTTGGTCTTGCGGTAGCTGATGGCGCGATCGGTGAAGAGCGACGCAAAACAGCGGCGGCAGGCGGCCAGCAGTGCATCTCCGCCGCGTATGTTGAGGAACGTCTCCTGCTGGCCGGCAAAACTCGCGTCCGGCAGGTCCTCGGCGGTGGCGCTGGAGCGTACGGCGACGTCGATGTCGGTGCGTCCGCCCCGACGGGCCAGCTCGCCATACGCAGACCGTATCGCCGCGGCGAGTTCATCGGGAAAGGTGCCCGCAAGGAAGAGGCCGCGGATGGCCTCGCCGGTCTGGGCGAGCGTCGCCTGCCCGTTGTTCCAGGCCGCGAGGCGGCCAGCAATGTGCTGGCGCAACCCGTTGTGCTCAACGAACGACCAATACGCATCTGCGGTGGTCGCAAAGCCGGCGGGCACACTGATCCCTTGCGAGGCTAGCGCCTGCACCATCTCGCCCAGCGAGGCGTTCTTGCCGCCCACTCGAAGGACATCGCCGCGGCGAAGATCCTCGAACCAGGCAATCTGGCTGTCTGCGCGTGTCATTCCCAGCACCTCCCAGCGGTCGTCCGCGTATCGCGGCGTCGAGGATGCTGCACCGCTGAGGTCGGGCGCCCTTTGATCGGGATCAAGAGCGAGGGCTGAGGGCGGGACATACTCGCTGGCACAACAGGAGGTCAGCATGTCCGAACCCGTGATCGTCGAGTTGCAGTCCGCGCCGTTTGCGTTCATCCAGTTGAAGTCCAGCCTGGCCGATATGCCCCGGGTCATGGGGCAAGGCTTCGGCACTTTGGGGAGGCTGGTTGGCAAGGCCGATGCGGCAATGGCCGGTAACCCGTTGGCGCACTACCTCGATTTCGACGCACAATCGGTGACCTTCCAGCTCGGCTTTCCGGCGCTGGAGTCGGACACCGAGAAGCTGCTGGCAGCCGGCCTTTCGATCGGACGCACGCCGGGCGGGCGGAACATGACCGCCACTCATGTCGGTCCCTACAGCACGGTTTCGCAGACCTACGCGGTGATAGGAGACGCTCTGAAGGCGCACGGGGAAACCGGTAGCAAGGACATGTGGGAGAGCTACCTGAGCCCGCCGGAAACCCCGCCGGCGGAGATCCGCACCGACGTGATCTGGCCGCTCGTCACGGCCGGCGCCAAGAAGTCGGGGTAAGATTGTGAGCACGCTTGTCGCCTACTACTCGAACACCGGTAACACTCGTCGGGTGGCTGAGCTACTCGCCAAGGAGCTCGACGCCGACCTGGCCGAGGTCACCTGCGAACGCTATCTGCGCTGGTACGGCCCGGTGGCCATGGCCTGGGACATCTTTACCCGCCATCTGCCTGAGGTGACCATCGTCGCGCCGCCGAACGGCGCGTACGACAGGGTGGTGATCGGCGGCCCTGTCTGGGCAGCCAAGGCAGCGCCGCCCGTGCTCGCGCTTTCCTCTCACTGGCGCGGAACGCCCAAGGCGCTGTTCGTCACCTGCTCCGGTGCCAGCCAGAACTCGCCTCCGGAACCGGCCATCCAGGAGATGAAGCAGGCGCTTGCCGACGGTCAGGACGTTCCGAACCGCATCTTCCGGGAGTCGGAAGTCCATTCCGAACGCGTCAGCGAGTTGGCCCACGCGTTCGCCGAGGGGATCAAGGCCGCAGCGCCGGTCATTCCCAGGGCCGGACCGAGATGATCTGGAAGGTGTGCATCACGCCGTCGTCTTCGCGCACCGAGATGTACTCACCCGGTACGAAGCGTTCTTCGCCCAGCCTGAAACCCATCTCGTCCTCGAAGTCCTGGGTTTCGTCGTAGTCGAAACTCCATTGGCCGAAATGGCCACGACGCAATCGGCCGTGCCTGGGCTCCTCACCTGGGCGGGTGCGCTTCACCGTGCAGACCTTTCCCAAGTGCTGGAAGGCATCCGCGTCGATTCTTCCATCTTCGGTGAGAGGCAGGTTCAGCTGGTAGCTGTGTTCCCGATCGCCATGCGGATGCCCCGGCTCGCGAGCCAACTCCATCACGATCTGCGTCAACTTACCCATCACGCCAACCCCTCGATCATACGGATTCGTCTTTGCCGTCTGTGGGCGGCGTGCGAGCAATCTCGAGCTTCAGCTTCGAGGCGATGCCGGCAATCGCCGCGATGACGGCGAGCCACGGCGCGGCGATCACCACGACGCCGCCAGCGACGGCTCCTGCCGTCAACGGCACCGACAGGTAGACGTCGCCCTGCTCTGAACGAATCTGCAGGCGTCGGACGTTCCCTTCGGCGAGCAGCCGGTTGATCTCATCCAGAAGCTGGGTACCCGCCACCTCGATCTCTTCGGTGAAAGCGTCCCATCCGGTCTTCTTGTCCTCGTTCATAGCCATCTCCATTGACCACCCGACTAGTCCCGCACCCGGGGGTGGTTTGCTTTGATGCGGATCAAACTGAGGCTCGGTTCGCGCGAGGAAGGATTCGATCGCTTCGTCGACAAGCGCCGGCCGTTCCATCGGCAGCAGGTGCGACGTTTCCGGAACGAGCCGTCCCTCGGCATTCGTCATCAGACTCAGACCCCGCGCCAAGGCAGCCTTGGGATCGAAAAGGACCTCCTCTTCACCTATGAGGATCAAGGTCGGGTTGTCGATGGCCGCCAGATCCTCGTCCGCCATCGGGCCGGGGAAGAGGACAT
This sequence comes from Pseudomonadota bacterium, assembly GCA_023433985.1. Lineage (GTDB taxonomy): Bacteria > Pseudomonadota > Alphaproteobacteria > Rhizobiales > Devosiaceae > Devosia_A. The sequence goes on from JAEYTN010000587.1 coordinate 10,514, forward strand.
TGGTTCGAACCTCCCTGTTAACGATGTCCATGAGTGCCACGAAGTCGGGCTCGGGCTCGAAGCCAGAGTGGGCCTGCATCCTAAGCGTCTCGTCGGCATCGGGCTTGACGGGGAGATGTTCCGCCACGCGTAGGAAGAAGCCTATGGGCCAATGGAAGGAAGACAGACCAGCGGCCGGCGCCAGCAAGACCAGCGGTCCGACAGCATCAGGCCGGTAGCGGGCGAGTTGGAGCGCCAGCCAACCGCCATAGGAATGGCCTACCACGGCTGGGCGCTCGAGACCGAGTGCGGTGATCACCTCGGCCAGCCAGTTGGCGTATTCGACCGGCGAGTGCGGTGTGCGGCTGAGTTCGCTGAGGCCGGCATCGCCAACGAGGTCGATGGCGTAGAGGTGGTGGTGCCGGTAAAGCATGCTGGCCATGGGAAACCAGGACGCGGCACTGACTGCCACCGGTGGCAGGAGGATAAGGGGCGGCAATCCGGCATCGCCGCTTTCGATAACGTTGGTATTGCCGAGCAACGTCGGCACCTGCCGCGTCGTTGGCTTCGGCCAATGCCGGAGCAGGCGGGCGTAGGCCTTACGATACTCATCCCGCGCGGCCGGTGACTTGAAAAGCTCGGTCATCCTTCCCTCCACTGTCCGCTCATCTTGGGCATGCAGATGTTCGACAGCTTGATCTCGATCAACGGAGACGCAAAGCGGCTAGATATCTCTGCTTCCGGAGCATTTGCTCAGGAGGTGAAGATGAAACGACTAGTAGGCCTGATGCTGCTCGGCTTGGTCTTCGCCGGCAGCAACGCAATTGCCGACGAGGCAAAGTTGAGTTTCGGCGGCGACGAGTTCGCTGCCGGTCAGTCGGCAACGGTCAACCAGCCTGTCGTGCAACACGATGCATTTGTGGCGGGCTACGACGTGAGCCTGAACGGCACCGTCGATGGCGATGCGCATCTTGCCGGTTTCAATGTCCGCGACGATGCCAAGATCGCGGGCGACATGTATGCTGCGGGATTCTCGGTAAACGTCGCAGGTCCGATCGGTGGCGACGTGACGGCGATGGGGAACACAGTAAACCTGGCCACGAGCGCGCCGGTGACCGGCAATCTGCGCCTCGCGGGTGCCCTCGTGACGGTTTCGGGGCCGGTGGGCGGCTCCGCTCTCATCACTGCCCGCAACCTGACACTTGACGCGCCGATTGCCGGCGACCTCAACTTCTTCGGCGAGACCATCAGTTTCGGGCCCAATGCCAAGGTGACCGGCAAGGTCGTGATCCAGGCACCGGCCGAGATTGCCGTTCCGGTAGAGGTTGCGGCGGCGGACCGGATCAGCTT
>JAEYTN010000590.1 GCA_023433985.1 Pseudomonadota bacterium
GCATCATCCGCCGCCGCCGCGGCGACGGCACCTACCTGGCGGCGCGGGTAACCACCTCGCGCGGCCTCGTCCCCACCATGATCCGGCTGGAAGGCGAGGCGCTGATCCGCCTGATCGAGGTCCGCCGGGCACTCGAGCAGGAGGTGGTGCGCAAGGCCACGGTCAACGCCACGCCGGCGCAGCGGGCGGAGATTTCGCGGCTCTGCGAGATCCTCCTCGTCGAGGTCGACGCGCGCCGCAACTGGCACGATGCCGACCACGCCTTCCACGGCGCCATCTACGCCGCCTCCGGCAACCCCATGTTCGGGCAAATCCTGCACCGGCTCGATGATGCGCTCGAGCGCTCCAGCGAGAGCCCGTTCGGGCGCGACGATTTCGGCCTTGCGTCGTTTCCGCCGCACCGCACGCTTGCCGATGCGATCGTCGCCGCCGATCCCGACGCGGCCGTAGCGGCCATCCACCAGGTCCTAGACGTGGTGGAGCAGGAAGTGCGCGACATCATCTCGCGATAGGGCGGGCCTCAGCCCCCTGCCGGCCAGTCGGTCTGCATCGTCACCGAGAGCCGCACCGGCCCATCGGCGCCATCGTGGACGACGATATGGATGTTGCCGGCCCCGGGGTCGGCGATCAGCAGCTCCTTGGTCATGTCTGCGAGTGCCCGCCTGGCCTCGACCACTGCAGCATCGATATCGGGAAGGTCCAGCCCCACCTCGTCGCGGAACACTCCGTCCTTGTCGTGAACGTCGAAATAATAGCGCGGCATGGCAGGGTCCTAGCGAGGCTCCTGTTCGAGATGCAGGTAGGTGGGGTCGAACTGCGCGATGTTCTTCAGCCGGTGCCAGTCGAGCACGCGGACGCTCTGGCCCTGCCACACGATCAGCTGCTCGGCACGCAGCTGCTGCAGCGTGCGGTTTACGTGCACGGCCGAAAGCCCAAGCGTGTCGCCGAGCTCGCTCTGCGTCAGCGGCAGGTTCACGTTCCGATCGAACTCGGCCAACCCGACGACATTGAGCCGGGTGAAGAGCTCGCAGATCAGGTGCGCCATCTGCTCCATGGCGGAGCGCCGCCCCATGGCGACGATCCACTCGCGGTGAATGGCGCTGTCGAGCAGCGTCATCAGCCACAGCAGGCGCGTCAGGTGCGGGTAGCGCTCGGTGATGAGCCTGAGGTTGGCGTGCGGAAACGTCACCACGCGCACGTCGGACAGGGCGCCCACCGAGTGGTCCATCGTCTTCAGCAGGAACGAATGAAGGTCGACGAAGTCGCCCGGCACGTGAATGGCGGTGATCTGCCGCTGCCCATCCGACAGCACCCGATAGCGGCTGGTGAGCCCGTGCGTCACCAGGGTCGAACGGTCGGTGTGATCGCCTTCCCGGACCAGGTCGCTGCCAGCCTCGTACGACTCGCGCGAGCCCGCCGCGGCGATCAGCACCTCGCGCTCCTCGGCGGAAACCGCGTCCCGCTGCTCCAGCCGCCGGATGAAGGTCTCGAGGTCGGCGGCGCCACTCATTGCGGATACTTCTCGTCGATCGACCGCAGCGTTGCCTCCGCATTGGGGTCGACGCGGCGGATGATGGCGTCGAGCTTGGCCTCGGACCGGTCCTCGCTCTCCTTGCTCTGCGGCGAGCCGACATAGAGCAGAATGGTCAGCCCCACCACCTGCCAGAGCAGTTGCAGGAACTCGGACTGCCAGTTCTCGAAGGTGTCGCGGAGCATCTCGACGACGTAGCCGCCGACCTCGACCGCGCCGCCGTGCAACTGGTGATCATCGACGTAGGCGAACCAGCCGAACAGCCAGTGACCGATGATGCTGACCACCAGGAACCCGATGGTGACCCAGGCGAATCCGAACTTCTTCCAGATGCTCATTTCGTCTCTCCGGAGGTGGACTGGCGCGGCGCTAACAAAGGTTAGTGAGCCGCAGCGAACCCTCAGGCACATCGCTCCCATGACTGATGAAAGTTCCGGGTCGCCGCGCCCGCGGCGCCAATCTTCGGCCGGCACGCTGGCCGGCCGGCAGGCAAGCGCGTTCGTGCGCGACCTCAACCGCCAGCTCGGCCTTTGGCAGGCATCTTCCGTAAAGCTCCAGACCATGGCCGAACGGGTGCGCTCGGCCGGCGGCGCAGACTCGCAGGTCGCGGCCGAACTTCGCGGCCTGTTCAGCGCCGTGCGGACAGAGGCGCAGCGTTTCGAGGCAAGCCTCGCAGCCCAGCCTCCGGAGGTGGCCGATCACGGCCGGGTGCGGGATACGCTGCGTTCCTTCGAGATGATCTCGGGGCGGCTCAGGCAGAGCCTCAGGCTGCTGGGTGAACATGAGGGGGAAGAGTGAGCGCGTAAGCCGCGCCCACTCCGCTGTCGGATCAGGCCGCCGCCTGCTTGTTGGCGTCGGCGAGGGCCACCTGGGTCAGCTTCCTGTCGGTGGCTTCTTCTTCCTTGAGCGTCGCGTCGAGCAGCGCTACCGCGTCCTTCAGCCCGAGCTGCTGCGCCCAGGTCTTGAGCGTGCCGTAGCGGGCGATCTCGTAATGCTCGACCGCCTGCGCCGACGAGACGAGGCCGGCGTCGAGCGCCGGGGCGCCCTTGAACTCGTCCATGATCGACTTGCCTTCCTCGATGATGCCGAGGATGGCGTCGCAGGTCTTGCCGCGCGCTGGCTTGCCGATCATCTCGAAGATCTGCTCCAGCCGGTCGATCTGGCCCTCGGTTTCCTCGAGGTGCTGCTCAAAGCCTGCCTTCAGTTCCGGCGACGTGGCCGCCTTGGCCATCTTGGGCAGCGCCTTGGTGATCTGCTTTTCGGCGTAGTAGATGTCCTTGAGGGTGTCGAGGAACAGGTCGTCGAGGGTCTTCTGCTCGGCCATTTTCGGTCTCCGCTGTCAGCTGTAAAGGTTGGGGCGCCACGGGCGCCGGTCGCGGATTCAATAAGAAGGGGCGAGTTTGGTTCCGCGCCGCCTGGTCGGGGGACGAGACGATGCGCAATGGCAATCAACCCGTCGCGGCCTACCGGGATTTTCGTAGTCCGGAATTTGCGAAGATGGGAATTGACAGGCGCAACCCCGCGTTGAAACATGCCCGCATCTGAGAGGGACTATCCTCCAGGATCGGCCGGGGACACGTCATGGGCCTGAGAGCCCAGCCGGGGTATGCGGTAAAGCGTGCGCCACGTGCAGCATCTGTGCGGACCGCCTAGACCAAACCGCCACTGCTTGCTGCAACCTTCTGAGAGACCCACCCAGGTTCAACCGTGCGGTCCCGGTTGCGGCAGGTCTTGTCCAAGGCACTTCCACTTCCATCCGCACAACTGGCCCGCACGGGCCTTGGATTTGGTTCTGGAAGGACTGGACTGATGAACGAGCATGTCACCGTGAAACCCGCCATCACCGAGATGGAGGAGTACCTGTTCGACCTGAACGGCTACCTCATTCTCAAGGGCGCGCTCACCCCCGAGCAGGTCGCCGCCTGCGACGCCACCTATGACGAGGTCGAGGAGGCGGCGGGGTCGATGGGTCCCAAGGGCTGGTTCGGCAACGTCGCCATCAATAATTCCGGCCGGCAGGAAGGGCTGGGCATGCAGCAGCTCTACGAGGCCGGCCCGGTCTGGGAAGAGCTACTCGACCATCCGAGCTGGTACGACAAGGCCATCCATTTCATCGGCTCGGACGATCCGGAGAATTTCGACAACGCCCACGGGCCCGCCTTCATCGATGAGTGCTTCGGCACCATCCGGCCCCAGGGCGGGGCGCAGCGGCTGCATTCGGGCGGCCATGTCGGCACCATCCGCACGCAGTTCCGCTACCACGCGGGCAAGTTCCACTGCGGACAGATCAACATCCTGATGGCCTTCACCGATATCGGCCCGGGCGACGGCGCCACCATGGTGATCCCCGGCTCGCACAAGTCGAACATCCGCCACCCGCAGACGGTGGCGATCGAGAAGCGCTCGGAGGAAACCTCGGTGGATGGCGTCGTCGGCGCCATCGAATGCCACCTCGAAAAGGGTGACGCGCTGCTCTTTGTTGATGCCATCGCGCATGGCTCGGCCCGCCGCACCAATCCGGGCAACCGCCGCATCGCCGTCTATCGCTACGGGCCGAGCTGGGGGCATTTCCGCCTGCCGTACCGGCCGAGCCCGGAACTGCTGGCGCGGCTGACCCCCCGGCGCCGCAGCCTCGTCTATCCGCATGGCGACGTGGTGCTGCCGCCCGGCCGCGCGGCCTGACGGACTGAATTCGGGCGCTCGCGGCCAACGCGGGCGCCTGCCGGCCAACGTGCCGGACGTTGCGACCAAGGGAAGAGGTACGTAACGCAGTGCTTGCGCCTGTCGACCTGCTCACAAGGCTGCGCGCCATCGACGTCGCCGACCGCATCGGTGGCGGCGAGCCGTCGCTATTGGCCGAGTGGGCCGAGGCCGACGTGCGTTTCGCCGCGTCCTCCGAGGCGATGGAGACGCGCTACTGGCAGGCGGTGCGCGAGCTCTTCAGCTGCATCAAACCGGCGGGCGGCGAGACGACGATCCTCCACGAAGGCGGCATCTACCTTGGCTGCTGGCTCGAAAGCACCGGCACGATCAATGCCGAACTGTTGGGCCGCTTCCTGCCGGACGTGGCCGGCCGCACCTTCGCCGCTTTCGCCCAGGGACAGCGGGCGGATGGGCTCATCCCCTACAAGCTCACCGCCAACGGTCCGGCCTTCGCGCAGATTCAGCTGGTGACGCCGCTGGCCCGCTGCGTGTGGAACCACTACCTGCTCAATGGCTGCGACAGGGCCTGGCTCGTGCCCCTCTACGCCAGCATGTCCCGCTACGACGACTGGCTCGCCACCTGGCGCGACACGCGCGGCACCGGGGCAGTGGAGGCGTTCTGCGCCTACGACACCGGTCACGACCTGTCACCCCGTTTCTGGCACTTGCCGGACAGTCCCCATAGGAACGATCCGACGCGCTACGATCCGGCGAGCCCGATCCTGCCCTTCATTGCGCCCGACCTCACCGCCAACGTCGCCTGCCAGCGCCGCTACCTGGCGCTGATCGCCGAGGCGCTGGGCGAGGACGGCGGTCGCTGGCGCGAGGCGGCCGCGGCCAGCGAGAGGGCGCTGTTCGAGCAATGCTGGAACGAGGCCGACGGCATCTTCTACGACCGCGACCGCAACGACGCGCCGGTCCGGGTGCAGTCGGACGTGCTGCTGCGTGTCCTCGCCTGCGAGATGGGCGATGCGGAGTTCTTTGCCGCCGCGCTCCGCCGCTACCTGCTCAATACGCGGAAGTTCTTCGCCAAGTATCCATTCACCTCGATCGCGCTCGATGATCCGCGCTACGACCCGAACTATGACTACAACAGCTGGGCCGGGCCTTCGAATTTCCTGAGCCTGATCCGCGCCCCGCATGCCTTCGAGCATCATGGCCGGCATGTCGAGCTCACCTGGGCGATGCAGCCGACCCTCGCGGCGTTGTTCAAAGGCACGCGCTTTCCCCAGACGCTGCACCCGTTCACCGGCCGCGAGGGCTTCACCGAGGCCTATTCGCCCGCGATCCTGTGCCTGCTCGATTTCATCGAGCGGCTGAGCGGCATCCTGCCCCGGCCCGACGGGACGCTGTGGTTCACCACGCTCACCCCGGCGCAGATCGAGCATCGCGACGCCCGGCACCAGACGGCCTATGCCCGCACCGTCGACGGCCGCCGCTTCGAGCTGGTCAACCTCGAGGGCGGCAGCGCCGCCTATCGCGACGGCGAGCTGCTGTTCGAGGCGCCGCGCGGACTGCGCGTCGTGACCGACAGGGCAGGGAGGATCCGTTCGCTCATCGGGATGAGCGCCGGGGGTACGCTCGGGCGGCTTCGCACGCTGGCGGGCGAGGTCACGGTGGCGCTGACCGCCAACGACCAGCTCGATTATCACGACGGCACGTTCCGGCGCGTGAGGGCGCCCGGCCTCGTGCCGCCGACCTACTGAGTGACTGCAACAAGAGGGAGGACCAACACATGACATTCAATCGCAGACGCTTCCTGCAAGGCACCGCAGCCGGCGCCGGAGCACTGGCCTTCGGGGGCCTCGCCCCGGCCTTCGCGCAGGACCGGCGCATTCGCCACTTCTGGTGGGGCAACCCGGAGCGAGACAAGCTCACCTTCGCCGTCATCGAGATCTTCAACGGCAAAAACCGGGGCATCATCGTCGAGGGCGAGACGCTGGGCTTCAACGACTACTTCACCAAGCTGACCACGCAGATCGCGGGCGGCGCCATGCCGGACGTGTTCCAGAACGGCTACGGCAACATGGTCGAGTATGTCGACAAGGGCACCACCAAGCCGCTCGACGAGGCCATTGCGGCAGGCAAGATCGACATTTCCAAGATCGATCCGGCCGGCATCTCGGCGGGCACCTTCAACGGCAAGCTCTACGGCCTTACCATCGGCGCCAACTCGATGGCGACGCTGATCAATTCCCGCCTCTGGCAGGAAGCGGGTATCGACGTCGATCCGATCACCTGGACCTATGACGATCTCAAGGCCGCCGCGATCAAGATCAGCGAACTGGGCGGGCCCAAGGGCACCGACGACCTTACGGCCGACTGGGGCGCCTTCGGCGTCTATTGCGGCCAGCGCGGCTTCGCCAACCAGTTCAACGCCGACAAGCAGTTCGCCTTCGGGCCGGAAATCGTCATCGACTACTGGAAGCAGTGGAA
>JAEYTN010000603.1 GCA_023433985.1 Pseudomonadota bacterium
TCATCATCCCGGTGCTCAACCAGCTCGCCATGCGCGCCGGCAACCGTGTCGCGCCGATCGACCGGCTCGACCTCAACCGCAGCTTCCCCGGCGACCCGGAAGGCACGCCGACGCAGATGCTCGCCCACTGGGTCGCGACGCGGCTCGTGCCGCTCGTCGATGCGGTGGTGGATTCGCACACCGGCGGCTCCTACACGACATGGATCCCGCTGGTGATGATGCATCCGGTCGCGGACAAGGCGCAGTACGAGAAGACGCTCGACCTCATCAAGGCGATGCGGCCCCCGCTCGGGGTCGTGCTCAATGAGAGCGAAAAGCCGGGCATGTTCGACACCTTCGTCGAGCGCCAGGGCAAGGTGTTTGTGTGCGCCGAGTACGGCGGCGGCACCATGACCATGCCGACCCTTGCGGTCGCCGGCGTCTGCCTGCGCAACGCCTTGCGCCACTTCGGCATGCTGGCGGGCGAGCTGGAAACCTGCGACTGGCCGTTCGGCCCGCGCATCATGCAGTCGCCCGACCTCGAATGGGCGGTCGCCGCCACTCAGGCCGGTATCTACGAGCCGATCGTTGAGCTGGGCGAGCCGGTCGAGAAGGGCCAGCTGCTGGGCTATGTCCACCCGATCGACGACCTGACGATCGATCCTGCGCCGGCCTATGCGCCGATCGACGGCGTGCTGTTCTTCCGCCCGGCATCTGCCCGGGTCGAGGTCGGCACCCGCCTCGGCATGGTCTGCCGGGACCTCTAGGTCCCCTACAGCACCGAAGAACGAAAGAGGGGCCAGGTGGCCCCTCTTTTTTTGCCTTCGCTCGTGTCCGGCTAGAGTTCGGCTTCGATGGCCGCCGCCACCGCTGCGGTAGTGTCGCTGCCCCCCATGTCGGGGGTGAGGCAGGTGCCCGCGGCGGTCACGCGCTCGATGGCGTCCATGATCGACCGCGACGCATCGGCAAGGCCCAGATGCGACAGCATCATCGCTGCCGACCAGATGGCCGCGATCGGATTGGCGAGGCCCTTGCCGGCAATGTCGGGTGCCGAGCCGTGCACCGGCTCGAACATCGAGAGCCCGCCATCAACCGGATTGATGTTGGCCGAGGCGGCAAAGCCGAGACCGCCCTGGATAGCGGCGCCGAGATCGGTGAGGATGTCGCCGAAGAGGTTCGAGCCGACCACCACGTCGAGGCTCTGCGGTGCAGTGACGAACCGCGCCGCCATCGCATCGATATGGTACCGCGTCACCTCGACATCCGGGTACTCGGCCGCCAGGGCTTCGGTCACCTCGTCCCAGAAGACCATGGAGTGCCGCTGGGCATTCGACTTGGTCACCGAGGCCAGCTTGCCGCGTCGCTGGCGGGCGCGTTCGAAGCCGTAGCGGAGAATCCGCTCGACCCCGTGGCGGGTGAAGATCGACGTCTCCACCGCCACTTCCTGCGCCGTACCGCGATGCACGCGTCCGCCGGCGCCGGAATACTCGCCCTCGGTATTCTCGCGAATGCAGAGGATGTCGAACTCAGCCGTCCGGAGCGGCCCGCTGACGCCCTTGAGCAGGCGGTGCGGACGCTCGTTGACGTAGAGGTCGAAGGCCTTGCGGATCGGCAGCAGCAGCCCGTGCAGCGAGACGTCGTCGGGCACCCGGCTCGGCCAGCCGACCGCGCCGAGAAAGATGGTGTCGAAGGCGCGAAGCTGCTCGATGCCGTCCTCGGGCAGCATGCGACCGTGCTCGAGATAGTACTCGCAGCTCCAGGGGAAGCTGGTCACGGCAAGCTCCGTCCCGGCGGCCTCCGCCGCCTTGCCGGCGATGCGCAGGGCCAGATCCGTCACTTCCACGCCGATGCCGTCGCCGGCAATGGCGGCGACTTTCAAGATCCGGTTGGTCAAAGCGGTTACATCCTGACGTAGTTGGGACCGCCGCCGCCTTCGGGCGGCACCCAGGTAATGTTCTGGGCCGGGTCCTTGATGTCGCAAGTCTTGCAGTGGAGGCAGTTCTGCGCGTTGATGGTCAGGCTGGCATCGGCCCCCTGCCCCATCCACTCATAGACGCCCGCCGGGCAATAGCGCTGGCTTGGGCCGGCAAAGCGGCCCAGCTCCGTCTGCCGCTGCCGCTCCATGTCGGCGACGCGCAGGTGGGCTGGCTGGTCTTCGCTGTGGTTGGTGTTGGAGACGAACACCGACGACAGGCGGTCGAAGCTCAGCACATTGTCCGGCTTCGGATAGTCGATCGGCCGATGCCTGGCGGCCGGCTCGGTTGCCTCGTGGTCGGCCTTGCGGTGGCGGAGCGTGCCGAAGGGCGAGGCTCCGATGATCGTCTGGACCCACATGTCGAAGCCGCTCAGCGCCGTGCCGAGCAGCGTGCAGAAGCGCGACAGCAGCGGCTTGGCGTTGCGCACCGGCCAGAGGTCGCGCCGCACCGGACCGGCGGCGATGGCCGCGGAATATTCGGCCAGTTCGTCATGGCTGCGGCCGGCCGACAGGGCGGCTGCGATAGCGTTGCCCGCCGCGATACCCGAAAGCATGGCATTGTGGCTGCCCTTGATGCGCGGCACGTTGACGAAGCCGGCGCTGTCGCCGACCAGCAGCCCGCCGGGGAACACCAGCTTGGGCACCGACTGCCAGCCACCTTCGCTGATGGCGCGGGCGCCATAATGCAAACGCTCGCCGCCCTTCAGGGTCGCCGCGATAAGCGGATGCGTCTTGAACCGCTGGAACTCCTCGAAGGGCGACAGGTAGGGGTTGGCATAGTTGAGATGCACCACGAACCCGACGACCACCTGGCCGTTGGCATCGTGGTAGAGGAACGAACCGCCGCCGGTGCGATCATCGAGGGGCCAGCCGAGCGTGTGCTGCACCAAGCCGGGCCGATGCCTATCCGAGGGCACGCGCCAGACTTCCTTGAGCCCCAGTCCGTATTTCTGCGGTTCGCGCCCCTGGTCGAGCCCGAACCGGGCGATGGCCTGCTTGGTGAGCGAGCCGCGCGCCCCCTCGGCAAGCACCACGTAACTGGCGAGCAGCTCCATGCCCGGGGCGTAGTTGCCGCCCGGTTCGCCGTTCCTGCCGATGCCGGCATCCCCCGTGGCGACGCCGATCACCCCGCCGTTCTCGTCGACCAGGAGCTCTGTGGCGGCGAAGCCGGGAAAGATCTCGACGCCGAGTTCCTCGGCCTTCCTGGCCAGCCACACCGTCACTTCGCCGAGCGACACGACGAAGTTGCCGTGGTTCGACATCAGCGGCGGCATGCACCAGCCGGGCAAGCGGAGGCTGCCGCTCCGGGTGAGGAAGTAGAAATCGTCCTGCGTCACCGGCGCGCGCGCGAAATCGGCCTCGGTGCGCCAATCGGGGAACAGGGCGTCGAGCCCCGACGGATCGATCACCGCGCCCGAGAGAATGTGTCCGCCGGGCTCGGCGGCCTTTTCGATGACCAGCACCTGGGCGTCCGGTGCCCGCTGCTTCAGGCTGATTGCGGTCGCAAGACCTGCCGGACCACCGCCGACCACGACGATGTCGACTGCCATCTGCTCGCGCGGCGGCCGGTCCATGCTCATTCGAGCACCCGGTGCAAGGTGATGGTGCGCTCCATTTCGTTGCGCATCAGCATGAGAGCCGCGTCGCCTCCTAGGCCGGGCTTGCCCAGGAGGAAGTCTGGGCCGCAGGCGATGCCGATATGGCTGGTGATGCGTGCGGCCTGGTCGGTGTCGTTGGCGGTGCCTCCGAGGCAGCAGCCCAGCCCGATGGAGCGGCAGTAGTTGATAGCCTCGATGGTGTTGGTGAGCCCGCCGAGGTCTGGCGCCTTGATCTGGACGAAGTCGGCGGCGCCGGCCTCGCCGAAGCGGCGGATGTCGTCGAGCGTGTTGCACCACTCGTCGACGATCACGCGGACCGAGAGACCCGCCGCCCGGATCGCCTCGCGCAACTCGCGATAATGGCTGATCTGCTGCTCCATCGTGGCAGCGACGATCGGCGACTCGATGAAGAGCCGGTAGGGCGCTGCCGCCGCTTCCACCCGCGCCAGATATCCGACGATGGCGGAGATGTCGCAGTCGAACAGCTCTCCGATCGTACCGTAGGTGTCGAGATGGATGGTCGGCCGATAGTCGGGCGCGCCCACCTCGTCGATGCGCCTCGAGAGCGAAGCGGCGTAGTCGATCAGCTTGCCGCCATCGCGGCCGAGGTCGGCCTCGACCACAGTGAAGCTCGCATGCGGCAGCAGTTCCGCCTGCTTCATGATCATGCGATCGAGCACGAACGGATCGGTCTTGGGGATCGAGACGAGGATCGGCACGCGCTGCTGGCCGGGCGTCGTGCCGTATTCCTCGGCGATCACCTGCGCCATGGTCTGCCGGCGCGCGAGCGAGCTGGCATGCAGCAGGGCCTGGCTGAGGCCGTAGCGCAGCGCGGTGTGAAGCGACTTGCCGTCGACCGTCAGCGCGTCGACCTCTTCGGCCAGATGGCGGAACACGCTGACCTCGCGGCCGACGAGGAGCGGGGCGACTACGGTTCGGATCGTCTCGACATGCTCATCCGGATCGAACAGGCGATCCCGCCCTGCGGCGCCGGCGAAGATCACGTCGAGACAGTCGCCGAACGCGACCAGTCCATCGCTCAGCTTGAGCATCACGGAGAGGACGCGCCCCGTCTGGGAGATCTCCCTGAAACCCGGCGTCACCGCCTTGCCATCATAGAAGAAGCCGTTCGGCGGCGCGCCGGTCTTGATGCCGGCCAGATCCTTGTGGGCGAAGCCGTTCAGGCCGACCGTCGAGACAATGGACTCGATACGCACGTTTGGCCTCCTCAGCCCTTCATCACCTCGGCGGCGACCTTGTCGACGGCCGTCTTCGCCATCGCCACGACCCGATCGACCTCGTCGCGGGTGATGACCAGCGGCGGCGCGAAGCCCAGGATGTCGCCGTTCGGCATGGCGCGGGCGATCAGGCCTTCGGCCAGCGCCGCAGCCGAAACCTTGCCGCCCACCCCGCGGGCGGGCTCGAAGAAGGTCTTGGTCTCCTTGTCGGCGACGAACTCGAGCGCTGCCATCAGGCCGACGCCGCGCACTTCGCCCACCATCGGATGGCCATCGAAGGTTTCGTGCAGGCGCTGCTGGAAATAGGCGCCGGTCTCGCGGGCGTTGCCGGTGAGGTCCTCGCCATCGACGATGTCGAGGTTGGCGTTGGCCGCCGCGGCGCAGAGCGGATGGGCCGAATAGGTCCAGCCATGGCCCATGGCGCCCATCTTGTCGTTACCTTGGGTCAGCACGTTCCAGACGCGCTCGCCGACGATGCTACCCGAGAGCGGCAGGTAGGCCGAGGTCACGCCCTTGGCGATGGTGATGATGTCCGGG
>JAEYTN010000002.1 GCA_023433985.1 Pseudomonadota bacterium
CCTCGTGGTGATGATGCACTCGGCCTATGGCGTGGGCGAGGACCTGAACAATACCGGCATCCTCCATTACATCATCGGCTGGGCGACGCCGTTCCGGATGCCTGAGTTCTTCCTCATCTCGGGCCTGTTCCTGGCGCAGGTGATCGGCCGGCAGTGGCGCCTCTACGGCGACCGCCGGGTCGTGCACTACCTTTACTTCTACGCGCTGTGGGTGGTGCTGCAGGTGGCCTTCAAGGTCGGGCTCGGCACCGGCGACCTGGGCTCGGCGCTCAGCCAGATCGCCTGGGCGGTGGTTGAGCCCTACGGGGTGCTGTGGTTCATCTACATGCTGGCGGTCTACTCGCTGGTGGCGAAGCTGCTCCACATGCTGAAGGTGCCGCACTGGGCCGCGATGCTGGCAGGCGCCGCGCTGATGATGGCGCCGATCCAGACCGGCTACGGGCTGATCGACCACTTCGCCATGTACTTCGTCTACTTCTACGCCGGCTACGCCTTTGCGCCGGTGGTGTTCCGGATCGTAGCCTCGGCGCAGGAGAACTGGCCTTACGCGCTGATCGTACTGGCGAGCTTCGGCATCGTGCAATGGTTCCTGGTGTTCGAGGGACCGACCGGTGGCGCGGTGCTCTATCCCCGCGGCATCGACATGGGCTACGCCGCGTTCCCGCCGCTGCACCTGCTGCTCGGCTTCGTCGGCTCGCTGGCAGTGTGCATCGCCGGGGGACTGCTGGTGAAGCTGCCCTGGATGGGCTGGCTCCGCTGGCTCGGCGAGCACTCGATCGTGGTGTACCTGAGCTTCTCGATTCCCATGGCTGCGAGCCGGACCATCATCCTCAAGACCGGGCTCATCACCGATACGAGCGCGGTGAGCGTGATCGTGATGACGATCGCGCTGGTATCGCCGCTGGTGCTCTACTGGCTGATCCAGGTGACCGGCTGGGGCAAGTTCCTGTTCGAGCGGCCCGTGTGGGCCCACATTCCGGGCACGCCGGGCAGCCGCGGCTACGTGAAGCCGGCGGCGACGGTGCCGGCGGAGTAAGCCGAGGTATCGAGCCCTCTCCCGCCACGCGGGGGAGGATATCGGCGGCCTGCTCTTGCTTTTGACAAAGAGACTCACCAAAGCATCGGCATTGCTTCAGGAGCTGCCGATGAAAGCCGCCGTCGTCGTTTTTCCCGGACTCAATCGCGACCGTGACATGATCGCGGCGCTGACCAAGATCGGGGGCGAGGCACCGGCCGTCGTCTGGCACCAGGAATCCGACATCCCCGACGTCGACCTGATCGTCATCCCCGGCGGCTTCTCCTACGGCGACTACCTGCGCGCCGGCGCGATCGCCGCGCGGTCCCCGCTGATGCGCGTCATCCGCGAGCGCGCCGAAAAGGGCGTGCGGGTGCTCGGCGTCTGCAACGGCTTCCAGATCCTTACCGAGGCGCAGCTGCTGCCGGGTGTGCTGATGCGCAACGCCTCGCTCCGCTTCGTCTGCCGCGAGGTGAAGCTCAAGGTCGAGAACGCCGACACCGCCTTCACGCGCGGCTATACGCAGGGCCAGATCCTGCGCTGCCCCGTGGCGCACCATGACGGCAACTACTTCGCCGACGCGGAGACGCTGGCGCGGGTTGAGGGAAACAGCCAGGTGGCGTTCCGCTACGCCGACGGCACCAATCCCAACGGCTCCATCAACGACATCGCCGGGGTGTTCAATGAGCGCAAGAATGTGCTCGGGCTGATGCCGCATCCGGAGAATTTGATCGAATCCGCGCATGGCGGAGACGACGGTCGCGCCCTATTCTCGGCACTCTATCAACTGGTTGCCTGAGCAGGACATTGCGGACCATTCTTTCCTGGGCCGGCCTCGCAGTCGGCGTCACAGGGCTTGCCATCGATGCCTGGGAGATCTTCCCCTCGATGATGTCGGTGAGCGCCACCAACCCGGTGGCGCGCTCGCTGCCTGACGTGTTCTTGTATTTCTGGACCTATTTCACCCACCTCACCAACCTGTGGCTGGTGCTGACCCACCTCGCGGTACTGAGCGGCGTGGCGTGGCTGGGGTTCTTCCGCCGGCCGGTGATGCTGCTCTCGGCGGCGACCTTCATCCTCTTGGTAATGCTGTTCTACCACTTCATGCTGGCGCCCTATTACCAGCTCGAAGGCGGGTTGATGGTGGCGAGCTACCTGCTGCACTACGTGGCGCCGGTGATCTACCTCGTCTGGTGGGTGGTCGGCGCGCCGCACGGGGTGCTGACTGCGCGGCACGTGCCGCTCGCGCTGCTGCCGGGCGTCGCCTACATCGCCTGGGTGCTGCTGCGCGGCGCGGTGGTGAACGAGTATCCCTACGACATCCTCGATGTGAGCAAGTCCGGCTATGGCGGAGTCGCCGTCGGGGTGGCGGCGCTGCTGGTCGCGGTGGCGATCTTCGCCGCCATCTTCGTGCTGGTCGATCGCTGGCTGGGCCGGCGGGTGCCGCAGGCCGCCTGACTTGTTTGTGACAGTTGGGTCTGCCTAAGCTTCCGCGAAATCTGGGGGCGACGCAGATGAGCTTTCAATGGTCTCTCGATGATCGCTCGATCGGCGAGGGCTTTCGGCGCATCGCGCGCGAGCAGATCGAGAAGGCCATCGCCATTGCTCACGACGCGGCGGAGACGCCGGCAAGCCGTGTGCACGAGGCCCGGCGGCGAGCCAAGAAGCTGAGGGCACTGCTGCGGCTGGTGCGGCCGGATTTCGGGCAATACGAACGGGAGAACGCCTTCGTCCGCGATGCGGCGCGCGGTCTCGCGGCAGCGCGCGACGTCAAGGTGGCCGAAGAGACGCTGGCCGACCTGTTGCGGTGGGCCGGACGTGAACCACCGACGCCCCGGCCGGCCGAAGAGGACGCCGGCGAGCAGGACGGCCTCGCCACCTTCGGGGCACAGATGAACGAGCTGCTCGCCCGCACCGAAAAGTGGAAGACCGGCAAGATCGACCTCGACACGCTGGCCGAGGGGCTGACCGACACCTACCGCCGGGGGCTCGAGGCGATGGAGTTGGTGGGCGACCGGCCCAGCGACGCCGCCTTCCACGAATGGCGCAAGCACGCCAAGTACCACTGGAACCAGCTGGGGCTGCTCGAAGCGGCGGCCCAACACATCCTGCCGGCGGCGCACAAGGCCGTGGGCGAGCTCGCCGACCTGCTCGGCAAGCACCACGACCTCGCCGTGCTGATCGGGATGATCCGCGGGGATGCCGTCCAGTTCGCCAATATCGACCGGGACTTCGTGCTCGATGCGGCCGGGCGCCGGCAGGCGGGGCTCGAAACGGAGATCGGGGCGCTCGGCCGCCAGGTCTATGCCGAGACACCCAAGGCGCTGCATGCACGCTTCCGGAGCTATCTCGGGGGCTGGAGGGCGCAGGAAAGCTCCAAGGTGGCGGCCGAGTAATGGGTATCGAGATCGAGCGGAAATTCCTCGTCGCCGGGGACGGCTGGCGGAGCCTCGTCGCGAGCAGCAGCAAGCTGCGGCAGGGCTACCTCGTCTCGGGCAGCGGCGTGACCGTACGCGTGCGCACGGTGGACGATGCCACGGGATACCTCACGATCAAGGCCGGCGGCGCCGCGCTGTCACGGACCGAGTTCGAGTACGAGGTGCCGATAGCCGATGCGCGGCAGTTGCTCGGGCTTTCCCGCGGCGCACAGATCGAAAAGGTGCGGCATTCCCTCGATCTCGCTGGCGGCGAGTGGGTGGTGGACGAGTTCGGCGGCAGGCACGCCGGGCTGATCCTCGCCGAAATCGAGCTCAACAGCCCGACGGCAGCGTTCGACCGCCCGGCCTGGCTCGGCGACGAGGTGACCGGCAACCGGCAATACTACAACTCCAGCCTCGCGGCCCTGCCGAGCGGTGGGGAAATCTGAGCAGCCCTGCGCACGCGGCGCTAGGTCTTGCCGCATCTGCACGCTATAGCGTGCGCATCCCTGCGCCACTCCCCCGGATTCCTCGATGACGTTCAACAACCATATCGCCATCACGCCACAGCTGGTTGCCGACCATGGGCTGAAGCTGGACGAATACCAGAAGATCCTCAACCTGATCGGGCGGGCGCCGACCTACACGGAGCTCGGCATCTTCTCGGCGATGTGGAACGAGCACTGTTCGTACAAGAGCTCCAAGAAGTGGCTCCGCACGCTGCCCACCACCGGCCAGTTGGTGATCCAGGGGCCGGGCGAGAATGCCGGCGTCGTCGATATCGGCGACGGTCAGGCGGTGGTATTCAAGATGGAGTCGCACAACCACCCCAGCTACATCGAGCCCTACCAGGGCGCGGCGACGGGCGTGGGCGGCATCCTGCGCGACGTGTTCACCATGGGCGCACGGCCGGTGGCGGCGATGAACGCGCTGCGCTTCGGCGCCCCCGAGCATGAGAAGACGAAACACCTCGTGGCGGGCGTGGTGGCCGGCGTCGGCGGCTACGGCAACTCCTTCGGCGTGCCCACGGTGGGCGGCGAGGTGGAGTTCGACGAGCGCTACAACGGCAATATCCTCGTCAACGCCTTCGCGGCCGGCCTCGCCGACACCGACAAGATTTTCTACTCGAAGGCCGAGGGCGTCGGCCTGCCGGTGGTCTACCTCGGCGCCAAGACCGGCCGCGATGGCGTCGGCGGCGCCACCATGGCCTCGGCCGAGTTCGGCGACGACATCGAGGAGAAGCGCCCGACCGTGCAGGTCGGCGACCCCTTCACCGAAAAGCGCCTGCTCGAAGCCTGCCTCGAACTGATGGCGACCGGCGCGGTGATTGCGATCCAGGACATGGGCGCGGCCGGCCTCACCTGCTCGGCCGTCGAGATGGGCGCCAAGGGCGACCTCGGCATCGAGCTCAACCTCGACAACGTGCCGGTGCGCGAAGAGGCGATGACGCCCTACGAGATGATGCTCTCGGAAAGCCAGGAGCGCATGCTCATGGTGCTGCATCCCGAGAAGGAAGCGGCGGCACGCGCCGTGTTCGAGAAGTGGGAGCTGGATTTCGCCACCGTCGGCGAGACCACGGACGACCTCAGGTTCCGCGTCGTCTGGAAGGGCGAGGAAGTCGCCAACCTGCCGATCAAGGAGCTGGGCGACGAGGCCCCGGAATACGACCGGCCGTGGGTGGCACCGACGCCCCCTGCCCCGCTCGCGGCCGACGACATTCCGAAGATGGACATTGCCGATGCGCTGCTGCGGCTGCTGGGCTCGCCCGCGCTCTCCTCGCGCCGCTGGGTCTACGAGCAGTACGACACGCTGATCCAGGGCAACTCGCTGCAGCGCCCGGGCGGCGATGCCGGCGTCATCCGCGTCGAGGGACATCCGACCAAGGCGCTCGCTTTCTCCTCCGACGTGACCCCGCGCTACTGCGAGGCCGACGCCTACGAAGGCGGCAAGCAGGCCGTGGCCGAGTGCTGGCGTAACCTTACGGCTACCGGTGCCGACCCGCTGGCGGCCACCGACAACCTCAATTTCGGCAATCCGGAGCGGCCCGAGATCATGGGCCAGTTGGTCGAGGCCGTGCGCGGCATCGGCGATGCCTGCCGCGCGCTGGGCTTCCCGATCGTTTCGGGCAATGTTTCGCTGTACAACGAGACCAACGGCCGCGGAATCCTGCCCACCCCGACCATCAGCGGCGTCGGCCTGATCCCCGATTGGGAGAAGATGGCGAAGGTCGGCTTTGCCGGCGAGGACGAGGCGATCCTGCTGTTCGGCGCGCCCGACTGGTGGGGTACGCACCTGGGCCAGTCGATCTACCTGTCGCACCTGTTCGGCCGCAAGGAAGGTACGCCACCGCCGGTCGATCTCGCCCATGAGCGCAAGGTCGGCGACCTCGTCCGCATCCTCATTCGCGACGGCATCGCCACCGCTGTGCACGATCTCTCCGATGGCGGCCTTGCGGTCGGCCTCGCCGAGATGGCGATGGGCGGCGGCATCGGCGCGACGGTGAACCAGCTCAACGGCGGCGACCCGATCCCGCTCTTCTTCGGCGAGGACCAGGGCCGGTATCTGGTGACGATGAAGAAGGCCGAGCTGCAGAAGTTCTACGACGAGGTCTATCCGTATGCCGGCGTGTTCGCGCCGTGGATCGGGACAACGGGTGGCGACAGCCTGACGCTGGGTGAGGCGCGGCCGGTGAAGCTGAGCGAGTTGCGGGA
>JAEYTN010000108.1 GCA_023433985.1 Pseudomonadota bacterium
TGTCGCCCTCGGTGGACCTAGAGAACTGGGGTCGTCGGCACGGGGGCTTCCGGGTGGAGGAGGCCTTCGCGTTTCAGGTCCTGCCAGAGTTCGGGCGGGATGGGGTGGCGGTAGTGGTTGAGGTTGGTTTCGAGGTCGGAGGGGACCGAGAAGCCTGGGATGATGGAGGCGACGAGGTCGTTGCCGAGGGGGAAGGCGAGTGCGGCGCGGACGAGCGGGACGTTGTAGCGGGCGCACACGGCTTCGAGGCCGGCGACGCGCTTGAGGATGGCTTCGGGAGCCGGCCGGTAGTCGTAGGTCGGGTTGGGAATGGCGGTGCCGAGCGCCAGGATGCCGGCATTGAGCGGGGCGCCATCGACGATGGCGACGCCTTCGCGGCGGCAGCGGGGGAAGAAGGTGTCGATCACCTCGTGGTCGAGCAGCGTGTAGCGGTTGGCGAGGAGGAAGACGTCCCAGTGGGCGTGGTTCATCAGCTCGTCGAGGATCGGCCATTCGTTAACGCCGGCGCCGATGGCCTTCACGGCGCCTGAGGACCGCAGCTCCGTGAGGGCGCGGATGCCACCGCCTTCGCGGGCTTGCCGCATGGTCTCATCGTGGCGCTCGCCCTGGCTGAAGCGGCCGAGATCGTGGAGGTAGAGGATGTCGATGCGCTCGAGGCCCAGGCGCTGGATCGAGTGCTCGAAGCTGCGCATGATGCCGTCATAGGAGAAATCGAACACGTAGCGGAACGGCATGGCGCGCATGTCGCCGTAACGTTCGAGGGCGTGGGCGCGATCGGGGACGAGCAGGCGGCCGACCTTGGTGGAGAGGACGTATTCGTCGCGCGGCTTTTCGCGCAGGAAGTCCCCGAGGCGGCGTTCGGCGAGGCCGGCGCCGTACATGGGGGCGACGTCGAAGTAGCGGATGCCTTGCTCCCAGGCGGCGTCCAGCAGGCGGCGGGTCTCGGCGTCGGAGGGCGCACGCTTGATGTCGCCGATGGGCGCGCCGCCGAAGCCGATGCGGGTAAGCGACAGGCCGGTGTTGCCGACGGGACGGCGGTCCATCAGCGCGCCGCCCACAGCAGGCCCCGGGTGAGAATGGTCCTGATCCTGGGGTTGTCGAGCTCGGCCGGCTTGTGCCCGAGCGCGGTGTAGAAGACGCGGGCCTTGCCGTAGACGGTCTTGAAGACGACGGGCATCTGCAGGTTGGCCTTCCAGCTCGCGTGCTCGCCCGAAAAAGTGGTGGTGGCGAGGACTTCGACGGCCGGGTCGACGTGCATGTAGTACTGCTCCGAGCGGTGCGGGAAGCTGCCGATGCCTTCCATGATCGGGTCGTGGAAGTTCTTCGTATCGACGCGGTAGTCGATGATGTCGCCCGGGTGCGTGGCGAAGGTACAGGCGGCCATGAAGCGGAAGCGCGCGTTGCCCTGGAAGGTGGTGGCGAGGCCGTGGTGGAAGGCGGCGAGGCCGGTGCCCGCCTCGATGCCGGCGCAGAAGCGGATGGTGGTCTCGCGGTCGAGTTCGCCACCAGTGATCTGCGGCACGACAAGGTCGTAGTCGGCGGCGCTGCCGAGGGCCTGGTAGTCGGGCGTGACCGTAACGTCAAAAGCTTCGGCCGCAAGGATGTCGCGGACGATCAGGGCGCCGGCCTCGGGCTCATGCAGGTCCAGGCCACCCCAGACGACCAGGGCACGCTTCATGTGGTCTCTCCCTCCCTTTTGTTCGGAGATGAACAAATCGGGACGGGGATGGCAAGAGGGCCGGGTGCCGAGGACGCGGCTTCCGCGATGGTCCCGCTTCCCCACGAGGGCTTCGGTGTTTCCAACGAGCGCGCGCGAATTCTGAACAGGGGCAGAACAACGCCGGCCGATCGGTCGAATTGCGCGCAGATTTTCCGTCGGACGGGTCTTGCCGGGCTGGGGCGAATGACGCTCTTTACGGGCGGCTTCGTGGATCAACAACTTGGGGAACATCCATGCGTATTGCTCGCTCCATTTCTCTGGCACTGCTTGCGGCGTCGTCGCTGACGGCGGTGAGCTCCGCCCTCGCACAGGACGCGTTCCAGGTGCCGAACCTGGGCAACCCGCGCGGCCTGGCGCTCGCCGACGGCAACCTGCTGATCGCCGAGCAGAAGGGCGGGAAGATCATCTCGGTGGGGCCCGACGGGACGGTGACGACGGTTGCCGAAGGCATCGTGGTGGGCGAGTACCTGTCGCCCGAAGGACCGACCGCGGTGGGCGTGAACGCGGCGATCAAGGACGGGGACGCCTACTTCTTCACCGTTGGCGGCTCGCTCGGGTCGGTGGCCGGCTCGGAGGCGGTGTACACGTTCAAGGCCGGCGAGACGCCGAAGCTGCTGGCGGACCTCGGCCAGCACGAGAAGGACAACAACACCGGCGGTGACGTGACGCCCGACGGCCAGCCGGAGATCGACTCCAACCCCTACGACCTGGTGGCGGACGGCAAGGGCGGCGTGTTCGTGAGCGAGTCCGCGGCCAACGCGATCCTGCATGTCGACGGCGCCGGGGCGATCACGGTCTATGCGCAGTTCCCGGACCGGGAGAACCCGCTGGCAGGGAAGGTAGGCGGGCCGACCATCGACCAGGTGCCGACCGGGCTGACCGAGGGACCGGACGGGGCGCTCTACGTTGCGACGCTCACCGGCTTCCCGTTCGCCACGGGGGCGGCGCGGGTCTACCGCGTGGCCGACGGCAATGGCGACGGCGATGCGCTCGACGAGGGCGAGGTGACCGTGGCGGCCGAGGGACTGACCACCGCGACGAACGTGGCGTTCGACACCGACGGTTCGCTGCTGGTGACGGAGTTCTCGACCGACATGCTGAACCAGGCGCCGGGGCGTCTGGTGCGGGTCAAGGACGGCGCGGTGACGGAAGTCGCGGGCGGGCTGATCTCGCCGACGGCGGTGGAGGTGCTGCCGAACGGGAAGATCGTGGTGACGCAGGAGTTTGCGGGAGTCGTCGCGGAAGTGGCGGGGAAGTAGGCACGCAGACGGCCCCTCCCCGGCCCTTCCGATGGAGGGGGGTGAAGGGCGTGGTTGGGACCCAGGCGTTTGGGGCCGCCGCCTGCACCACCCTTCGGGTGGTCTCCCTCCCCCGCTTTGCGGGGGAGGACCCTGTCGACCACGGTGAGCGCTAGGCCGGGGCCTGGAAGCGTTCGTCGAAGGCGTAGCCGGCGCCGCGGACGGTGCGGATGGGGTCGGCGTCGCGGTGGCGGTTGATCGCCTTGCGGAGGCGGCCGACATGCACGTCCACGGTGCGCTCGTCGACATAGACGTCGTTGCCCCAGACGCCGTCGAGCAGCTGCTCGCGCGAGTAGACGCGGCCGGGATGGCGCATCAGGTATTCGAGCAGGCGGTACTCGGTGGGGCCGAGATGGACCTCGCGGCCGCCGCGACGGACACGATGGCTGGTGCGGTCGAGCTCGAGGTCGCCGGCCTTGAGCAGGGCCGTGACGAGTTGCGGGCTGGAGCGCCGCAGCAGGGCATTGACGCGGGCGAGCAGCTCGGGGATCGAGAAGGGCTTGACCACGTAGTCGTCGGCACCGGTGGCGAGGCCCCTGACGCGCTCCTCCTCCTCGCCGCGCGCGGTGATCATGATGATCGGGGTGCGCGCGGTCTCTTCCCTGGTGCGCCAGCGGCGGCAGAGTTCTATGCCGGAAAGGCCCGGCAGCATCCAGTCGAGCAGGATCAGGTCGGGCACCCCGTCACGGATGCGCTCGACCGCTTCGTCGCCCGAAGAGGCGGTCGCCACCCGGAAGCCCTCGGCTTCGAGGTTGTAGCGCAGCAGCACGGCAACGTCGTCTTCGTCTTCGACGATCAGGATGTTGGCAGCCATCGTGGTCTCCCTCAGCCCTGCTGGCGCTGCAGTTCGTCGGCGCTGAGGTGCCGGCCGGTCTCGAGGTAGTAGGCGGCTTCCGCGATGTTGGTCGCATGGTCGCCCACGCGCTCGAGGCTCTTGGCGCAGAACAGCAGGTGCGTGCACTGCGTGATGT
>JAEYTN010000117.1 GCA_023433985.1 Pseudomonadota bacterium
GCCATGCACACCCGGGTCGGGCGCCAGATCTTCGCGCTGGGCTCCAACCCGGTGGCGGCGCCGCTGCGCGGCATCAAGGTGACGCAGGTGACGCTGCTCGTCTTCGCCATTTCGGGTGCGCTGTCGGGCCTTGCCGGCATCCTCTACGCGAGCCGCTGGGGCTTCGTTAATCCCTCGAATACCGGCTCGGGGTTCGAGTTCCAGGTCATCGCCGCCGTGGTGATCGGCGGCGCCTCGATAAATGGCGGCGTCGGCACGGTGCTCGGTACCGTGCTCGGAGTGCTGCTGCTCGGCTGCGTGTCGGCCGCCCTGCCGTTGCTCGGCATCCCTGGCACCTCGCAGGCCGCCATCTATGGCGCGGTCATCCTGGTAGCGCTGGTCATCGACCGCACGGTGCGCCAGCAGGGTATCCTCAGCCTCAAGCGTGCGAGGGCGAGAGCGTGAGCGCGGTCGACACATCGCCAACGCCTGCCCCGCAGGACGCGGCGCCCGCCCGCCCACGCTGGCAGACGCTGCTGATCCGCCCTGAGACGATGACCTTCGTCCTGCTCGTCATCGGCGTTTTCGCGGGCAGCCAGCTGTCGCCGTTCTTCCTCGATGTCAGCTACATCCTCCGCAGCTTCACGCTCTACTCCGAGCTGGCGATCGTGGCGCTGGTGCTGACCATGGTCATCATCGCGGGCGAGATCGACCTGTCGCCGGCCGCCAACATGGCGCTGTCGGCCTGCGTCTTCGCCTGGGCCCAGGCTTCGGGCGTGCCGATCCCACTCGCCGTCGTCGTCGGCCTCGTCTCCGGGCTCGCGATGGGCGCGCTCAACGCCTTCTTCGTCATCGGCCTGCAGCTGCCTTCGATCATCGTCACCATCGGCACGCTGACCCTCTACCGCGGCCTCGCCCAGGTGCTGGCCGGCGACAAGTCCATCCGGGTGCCCGCGTGGTTCATCGGCATCGACAAGATCATGCTCGCCGGCATTCCGCTGCCCGTCGTGCTGTTCGTCGTCCTCGCGATCATCCTCGGCATCGTGCTCGGCGGCAGCATCTTCGGGCGGCAGGTCTACCAGATCGGCACCAACGAGATCGCCGCGCGCCATGCCGGTATCCGCAGCGCCCGCATCAAGGCCGGCCTGTTCCTGCTCGTCGGGCTCGTCTCGGCGGTCGCCGGCATCATGACGGCCTCGCGGCTGGGCTCGGTACGCTACGACATCGCGCTCGGCGGCGAGCTGCAGATGGTGCTGATGGCCATGCTTGGCGGCACCTACATTTTCGGTGGTCGCGGCAGCATTCTCGGCACCTTCCTTGCGGCTTGGCTGCTGGTCATCGTTTCGACCGGCATGATCGTCGCCAACGTGCTGCCTGCGGTCCAGCTCGTGGTGCTGGGCAGCCTGCTGATCATCGCCATCATCGCCACCAACTTGATCTATTCCCGCACCCAGCGGTGACGGGGGACTATCGCCGGACAACACCGGCAAAACAGGAGGAAACTATGCTGAACAAGACTCTGGCAGGGCTCGCCCTCGCCCTTACCATGTCCACCGCCGCGCTCGCGCAGGATCCGCTGTCGATCGTCTATATCGGCAAGAACACCGGCAACCCGTACTTCGACTCGATCACCGGCGGCTTCGAAGACGCCTGCAAGGAACTCGGCTGCGAGTTCGAGTTCGTCGCCCCGGCGACCGCCGAAGCCACCTCGCAGATCCCGTTCATCGAGGCGCAGATCCAGCGCGGCGTCGACGTGATCGCCATTGCGCCGAACAGCCCCGACGCGCTGAACGAGGTGCTGGATTCGGCCAAGGCCAAGGACATCCTGGTGCTTACCGTGAACGGCGACCTGACCGGCAACGAGAGCCACCGTGACGCCACCATCCTGCCGGTCAACTTCGACATCGTCGGCAAGGATCAGGTCGAGATGGTCGGCTCGCTCATCGGCTATGAGGGCGAGATCGCCATCCTGTCGGCCACCACCGAGGCCCCCGACCAGAACAAGTGGATCGTGGGCATGAACGAGACGCTGAAGAACGACCCGAAATACGCGAAGATGACCCTCGTGGCGACCGTCTATGGCGACGACCAGCCCGAGAAGTCGACGACCGAGATGGAAGCCCTGCTTTCCAATTACCCCAACCTCAAGGGCGTCATCGCGCCGACCACCGTGGGTATCGCAGCCGCCGCGCAGGTCGTGCAGTCGCGCGGCATTGCCTCGACCGTCAACGTGACCGGCCTCGGCCTGCCAAGCGAAATGCGCGACTTCATCAAGGACGGCACCGTGAAGGCCTTCCAGCTCTGGTCGCCCTACAATGAAGGCTGGCTCGCCGCCCACTTCGCCAAGGGCGTCAAGGAAGGCACGATCAAGAACGAAGTCGGCGCCACCTTTGAGGTGCCGAACCTCGGCACCATCACCATCAACGATCTCAACTCGATCAACACCCAGGCCGAACTGACCACGTTCACGCCCGAGAACATCGACGACTTCAACTTCTGATCGGTTGAAGCAGCAATGACAAAGGCGCCGGTCGAAAGCCCGGCGCCTTGCTTTTCTACGCCTGCCCGATCGCCTCGAGTTCGGTGCGGTGGCGGTGCATGGCGAGCTGGGCCTGGTAGTCCCGCTCGAACTGCGCCATCGCCGCCGGGTCGGGGCGGCGGACCGTCCCGGCCTGCGCCATAGCGGCGGAAGCGCTCGGCAGGTCGGGGAACAGCCCCGCCGCCGTGGCCGCCACCATCGCCACGCCGAGCAGCGTTGCGTCCTGTGTCGCGGGCTCGATCACGCTGCAACCGGTCGCGTCGGCGTAAAGCTCCATCAGCAGCGGATTGCGGCTGTGGCCGCCGGTGACATGCAGCGTGTCGATGGCGTAGCCGCGCTCGTTCAGCGTCTCGAGGATATGCCGCACCTGCACCGCAATCGCCACGCAGGCCCGCCAGTAGAGCCGCGCCAGGCTGTCGAAGTCCCCATCGAGCGCCAGCCCCGAGATCACCCCCAGCGCCTGCGGATCGGCCAGCGGCGAGCGGTTGCCGTTGAAATCCGGCAGCACATGCAGCCGCGAGGCGAGCCCGAACCCTTCGACGGCGCGCAGCTCCATCACCCGCTCCACCACCTTGCGGTGCAGCGCCGGTGTCGGCGGGCCGCCCGCGCCGTGCAGCTTCAGCAGGTGGTCGAGCAGCGCCCCGGTCGCCGACTGCCCCGCCTCGTTGAGCCACACGCCCGGCAGCACCGCCCCGAAATACGGCCCCCACACGCCCGGCGTCGGCCGCGGCTCGCCCGACAGCGCCATCACGCAGCTCGAGGTCCCCGCGATCAGCGCCAGGTGCCGGTGGATGTTCCCCGGCTCGTCCGCAAACGCCGCCAGCGACCCCAGCGCCCCCGCATGAGCATCGATCAGCCCCACGCCGACCCGGCACCGCGCCGTGACCCCGAGGAACGCCGCCGCAGCACCCGTGACTGCCCCCAGGTCCTGCCCGATCGGGCTCGCCCGCTCCGGCAGCCCGCACCGCCCGACGAGATCCTCGACGCCCACGGTCGCAAGGAAATCCGCCTGCCACCCCGGCGTCTCGTGCGCCAGGTACGTCCACTTGCAGGTCAGCGTGCACTCCGACCGCGCCGTCGACCCCGAGGCCTTCCAGGTGAGGAAATCCGCGAGGTCGAAGAAGTGCCCCGCCCGCGCCCAGGTCTCCGGCACGTGCCGCTTGAGCCACATGAGCTTGGGCACCTCCATCTCGGGCGACATCACCCCGCCGATGAAGTCGAGCACCCGGTGCCCCGTCGCCGTGCATTCCTCCGCCTCGCCCAGCGCCCGATGGTCGAACCACGCGATCGTATCCCACTGCGCCCCGCCCCCCGGCGACACCGGCAGCGGCGCGCCAGCCCCGTCGCGCACCACCAGCGAGCAGGTCGCATCGAAGCTGATCCCCACCGCCTCCCCGGCCCGCGCCCCCGCGCGCCGCATCGCCTCGCGCACCGCGTACCCGACGGCCTCCCAGATCTGCTCGGACGCGTATTCGGCAAAGTTCGCCCCCGCCTGGCGCAGCTCGAGCGGATGCTCCGCCCGCCCGATCAGCTGCCCCGATGATGTCGCGACGCCCGCGCGCGCGCTCGCCGTGCCAACATCGACCGCCACCAGCAGCTGCGCCGCCCCGGCCTCCCGCGCCGCGTGCAGCTCGAGCAGTCCTGGCAGCGCCCGCATGTCGTCCATGATCGCGTCGGGCCCGAGCGCCCCGACTTCGTCGCGCAGTCCGCTCTCCCCATAGTGCCCGCCGCCGAAATAGGCGAACACCCGCATCCCCGCGGCCTTCGCCGCCATGATCCCCGCCGCCGAATCCTCGATGACGAGACAGTTCTCCGGCGCCACCCCCATTGCGGCCGCTGCGTGCAGGAAC